>NZ_JYDF01000062.1:0-55073 GCF_003263525.1 Rahnella sp. NRRL B-41462
TCCCGCTTATCTCCACCAAATATTAAAGAAACCCGCTTCGGCGGGTTTTTTGCTTTTGGCGCTTTGTCATTTCTCCTGCCTGTTTTACTGCGCTGAATCGCAGACATAAAAAAAGGCGCCGGAGCGCCTTTCTCGTCGTTCTGTATTTGCTTACTTACGCCAGTACCAGACCCGCGATAGAAGCAGACAACACGCTGACCAGCGTTGAGCCGTACAGCAGTTTCAGGCCGAAGCGTGAAACCACGTTGCCCTGATGTTCGTTCAGGCCTTTGATAGCGCCGGCAACGATACCGATGGAAGAGAAGTTTGCGAAAGACACCAGGAACACGGACAAGATGCCCACGCCGCGTGGTGAAAGTTCGGTTGCTACTTTCTGCAGATCCAACATCGCAACGAATTCATTGGAAACCAGTTTGGTTGCCATGATGCTGCCTACCTGCAAGGCTTCGTGACTTGGCACGCCCATCATCCACGCGAATGGATAGAAGACATAACCCAGCACGCCCTGGAAGGTGATACCGAATACCACGTCGAACAACGCATTCAGGCATGAAATCAGTGCGATGAAACCAATCAACATGGCTGCAACGATGATAGCCACTTTGAAGCCTGCCAGGATGTATTCACCCAGCATTTCAAAGAAGCTCTGACCCTGGTGCGTATTACCGATTTGCAGGTCTTCTTCTGAATCAACCTTATAAGGGTTGATCAACGACAGTACGATGAAGGTACTGAACATGTTGAGCACCAGCGCAGCAACAACAAAGCGCGGTTCCAGCATGGTCATGTACGCACCCACAATCGACATAGAAACCGTCGACATTGCTGTGGCAGCCATGGTGTACATACGTTTTTCAGACATTTTGCTCAGAATATCTTTATACGCGATAAAGTTTTCTGACTGACCCAAAATCAGGGAGCTGATGGCGTTGAAAGATTCCAGTTTTCCCATGCCATTAATTTTCGACAGAACCGTACCGATAATACGGATGACGAAAGGCAGTACACGAATGTGTTGTAAAATACCGATCAACGCAGAAATAAACACGATCGGACACAAGACTTTCAAGAAGAAGAACGCTAATCCTTTATCGCTCATGCCTCCAAATACGAAGCCGGTCCCTTCCGCAGCGAATCCTAATAATTTCTCAAACAAGTCTGAGAAGCCTTTCACAAAACCTAAACCAACAGAAGAATTCAGGAAGAAGTAGGCTAACAAGACTTCGATGACCAACAGCTGAACGATGAAGCGTAAACGGATATTTTTCCGGTCACGGCTCACCAGTAAAGCGAGTGCAGCGACAACGGCCAACGCTAATACAAAGTGCAATATTCGGGACATGGGTGCTCCAAATTAGAGGCAGGCTATATTTCGACGGTCATTTTATGTAACGCGTACATTTAAAACGTGAAGTCGATTGCAAATATAGAAATTACAGACACGAATTGCAACAAATCGCGGCCCATCACACAAAAAATCAAGATGTTAATAAAACTAAGCACAATTAGCATTCCTGTGCTAGTTTTATCATGTGCCGTAATGCGTTCTGAATCTGGCCCGTTAATGTCTGTTTTAGGAAAGTGCGCTGCGTCTGGCTTTCTGAAGCCGGGTGAGCGAATCACCCCCTCAGTTATTACCTTCTCGCTTACTGCTGCTGCCTATCAGAGTAATCACTCAGATCATTCCAAATGCACTTGATAATCATTATCAATTAGATATCATTGATGTAAGCGTAATAATTGTAAGGGTTAACTAACTATGCTGAACAGCCGGGCCGAATCTGCAGGCCGCGCGTCCAGAAAGATGAAGCTTTCACTGATGGGACCGGCCTTTATCGCCGCCATTGGTTATATCGATCCGGGCAACTTTGCGACGAATATTCAGGCCGGTGCTTCTTATGGCTATCAGTTGCTGTGGGTGGTGGTATGGGCCAACGTCATGGCGATGTTGATCCAGTTGTTGTCTGCCAAACTCGGTATCGCGACCGGCAAAAACCTGGCCGAACATATCCGCGATCGTTTCCCGCGTCCGGCCGTCTGGGCTTACTGGGTGCAGGCGGAGATTATCGCAATGGCCACCGATCTGGCCGAATTTATTGGCGCCGCCATTGGCTTCAAATTGCTTCTCGGGGTTTCCCTGTTACAGGGCGCAGTACTTACCGGGATTGCCACCTTTATTATCCTTGGGCTGCAAAAACGCGGGCAAAAGCCGCTGGAACTGGTGATCGCCGGTTTACTGTTGTTTGTTGCTGCGGCTTATATTGTTGAATTGTTCTTCTCGCAGCCAAGCATGCTGGCGCTGGGCAAAGGCATGTTAATCCCCGCACTGCCAACCGCCGATTCGGTGTATCTGGCCGCGGGTGTGCTCGGCGCGACCATTATGCCGCATGTCATTTATCTGCACTCTTCGCTGACTCAGCGGGGCGGCAAGGCGTCCAAAGCGCAGCGTTATTCAGCCACCAAGCTGGATGTCGGTATTGCCATGACTATCGCCGGTTTTGTGAATCTGGCGATGATGGCGACGGCTGCGGCGGCATTCCATTTCAGCGGACACAGCGGGATCAGTGAGCTGGATGAAGCCTATCTGACGCTGCAACCGTTGCTCGGCCACGCTGCCGCGACCACCTTCGGTCTGAGTCTGGTGGCAGCCGGTTTATCTTCTACAGTTGTCGGCACGCTGGCCGGACAGGTAGTGATGCAGGGGTTCGTGAAATTCTACATTCCGCTGTGGGTTCGCCGTACGGTGACCATGATGCCGTCTTTTATTGTGATCCTGATGGGATTAGATGCCACACGTATTTTGGTGATGAGCCAGGTATTGCTGAGCTTCGGGATTGCGCTGGCATTGCTGCCGTTGCTGGCTTTTACCGGTAACCGCAGCCTGATGGGCGAGATGGTGAATACTAAAACCGTGCAGTGGGCGGGGCGGGTCATCGTGCTGATCGTCGTCAGCCTTAACCTTTATCTGCTGACAGGTATGTTGAAATAACGCCTTCGCCAGCAACAGGTAATAAAAAACGGGACAGTTTGCGCTGTCCCGTTTTTGTTTTATTCCGTTGATTAATGGCGGTGATCGCCATGCCCGCCCCTGCGATCATCATGGCCGTGACCCCGATCCGGCCCGCGGCGGTGATCATAATGCGGACGTCCGTGGTCGCTGTGATGATAACGCGGTGGCGGCATCGGACGACGTGGAGGATGGCGTTCGTTCCACCAGCCATGATCGCGCCAGCGATAACCATCCCAGTAATAGCCACGCGGGCTGCGTGCACCATAGTGGTGACCACGGTAACCATTCCACCAGCCTGGGTTACGCCAGTCATAGCCGTCCCAGTAATAACCCCGCCTGTCGCGATCACCGATATTGATAGAAAGGCCCGGCGTATTCAGGCTGAAGCTGCTGGCCTGCACGGTGGGTACCGCCGCAGGGAGCAGGGTAAAGAACAATGTGGCAAAAAGTACCGGCTTTAACATGAGTGGCCCCAGATTCCTTATAATTTATGCTGACAGTTATAAGGGGAAGAGGGCACCGGTACTATTGCTTACAATCCTGTTTTGAATGATTTACGCGCCTTAACGGTTTACTTACGAATCCTCCATAAAGGCGCGTTTTTTATACCGCAGGGTAATCGCTTACACTAAAATCCCTTCGATCGCCGCCAGTTCTTCTGTGCTGAAATGACGGTGAGAGACCATGCCCACGGCATCGTCGATCTGGCTGGTTTTACTGGCACCAATCAGGACGGACGTCACGCGGTCGCCGCGCAGAACCCACGCCAGCGCCATCTGCGACAGCTTCTGACCGCGTGCCTGCGCAATATCATTCAGCTTACGCACTTTTGCCAGCTTCTCTTCCGTCAGCTGATCTGCTGTCAGGAACTTACTGCCGCTGGCTGCGCGGGAATCTTCAAGAATGCCCGCCAGATAACGGTCAGTCAGCACGCCGCCTGCCAGTGGCGAGAAGGCGATAGACCCGACGCCGTTATCCGCCAGCGTATCCAGCAGATCAGCCTCAACCCAGCGCTCGAACATGGAATATTTCGGCTGATGGATCAGGCACGGTGTGCCAAGATCTTTCAGGATTTCAAACGCTTTTTTGGCGCGTTCTGCCGGATAGTTCGACAAACCGACGTACAGGGCTTTGCCCTGACGCACGATCAAATCCAGCGCGGCCATGGTTTCTTCCAGCGGTGTATCAGGGTCAGGACGGTGATGATAGAAAATATCCACGTACTCCAGCCCCATGCGTTTCAGGCTCTGATTCAGGCTGGCGACCAGATATTTTTTCGAGCCCCAGTCTCCGTACGGGCCGTCCCACATGGTGTAACCGGCTTTGGAGGAAATAATCAGCTCATCGCGATAAGGCAATAAATCTTCCTGCAGGATGCGGCCGAAATGCTGTTCTGCCGAACCCGGAGGCGGGCCGTAGTTATTGGCCAGATCGAAATGGGTGATCCCATGGTCGAAAGCATGGCGGATCAGTTTCCGGCCATTCTCAAAATGGGCGTTATCGCCGAAGTTATGCCACAAACCCAGGGAAACGGCGGGCAGTTTCAGACCGCTCTGGCCACAGCGACGGTATTCCATATTCTCGTAACGGGTTGGACTGGCTTGATACACCATGTGAGTCCTTATAATAAATTCAGAAGTGAACAGAAGGTTATAAATGTCATAAAAAACCAATTTTAGTGTATGCGCTTTCACAAGCATTTCCAGCTAATCAGATCACATACGGAACAATCCTTGTGCGCAGGATCGTTGATTACCGTGACTATTCTTCCTGCCTATTACCTTTACTGCTGAATCCGCTTCCCTGCATTCACACAGTGCAGGGGTGTAACTCTGCGTTGCCATGCCTTATTTCGAATAATAAATGTGCTGTTCCCCGGTTTGGAGTAATACTCATATTAGTGGGATTAACTGGTTACTTTATTTTTCTCAGAGGATCGTCATGGTTAATGAATACACAGTAGGTGACTATCTCTTAGATCGTTTATCACTCAGCGGGATCTCCGAGTTGTTTGGCGTGCCGGGTGACTACAATCTGAAATTCCTCGACAGTGTGATTAATCATCAGCAAATCACCTGGGTCGGCTGTACCAATGAATTAAATGCCGCCTATGGCGCAGATGGTTACGCCCGTACCAAAGGTATTGCGGCGTTGCTGACGACGTTTGGTGTCGGCGAACTGAGCGCACTGAATGGCATTGCCGGTAGTTATGCGGAATATGTGCCCGTCGTGCATATCGTGGGTGCGCCAGCACTGACGTCTCAGCGTAAAGGTGAGCTGCTGCATCACACGCTGGGAGATGGCGAATTCTGTCATTTCATGCGGATGTCAGCTCCGGTCAGCGTGGCGCAGGCGTCCCTCACACCGGAAAATGCCCTGGCTGAAATCGACCGTGTGATTGAAGAAGTGATGTACAGCTCGCGGCCGGGTTACCTGTTATTGCCCAGCGATGTGGCCGCGTTGCCGGTCAGTACCCGTGCGCATGCGTTACCTGCGCGTCAGCCGCCTTTCTCGGCTTCTTCTCTGGAAGCTTTTACTGCCGCCGCTGAAACGCAGTTGCGGGGTGCAAACCGTGTTTCGTTGCTGGCGGATTTTCTGGCAGACCGCTTCAAGGTTAAAAAGGCGCTGGAACAGTGGATGGAAGAAGTGCCGCTGGCGCATTCAACGTTGCTGATGGGTAAAGGTTTATTCAACGAGCAGCAGGCGCATTTTGCTGGCACTTATTCGGGGGCCGCCAGCGCACCGTCAACGAAAGAAGCGATTGAAGGGGCTGATGTGGTGATCACGGTCGGGGTGAAATTTACTGACACCATCACCGCCGGTTTTACCCAGCAGCTTCCGTCCGGAAAATGCATCGACCTTCAGCCCTTTTTTGCCCGCGTGGGCGATAAGATCTTCCATCAGCTGCCGCTCGAAAAAACGGTCAGCGTGATGCACCGCCTGACCGCTGAACTGGCTTCCGGCCGGACGCCTTATCCTGTTAAACACAACGCATTGCCGTTGTCGCACGATAACAGCCTCGGACAATATGCCTTCTGGCAACAGATTCAGGATTTCCTGCAACCGGGAGATGTGCTGGTCGCTGAGCAGGGCACCGCCTGTTTTGGTGCGGCGGCGCTGAATTTGCCGCAGGATTGCCAGTTCGTCGTCCAGCCGTTATGGGGCTCAATCGGTTTCACGCTGCCCGCCGCATTTGGTGTACAGATTGCCGTACCGGATCGCCGTGTCGTGCTGCTGATTGGCGATGGCTCCGCACAGCTCACCTTGCAGGGATTAGGTGCCGCCATCCGTTATGGCCTGCCGCCGATTATTTTTGTGATTAACAATGACGGTTATACCGTCGAACGGGCGATACACGGCGAAACCCAGCGCTACAACGACATCGCGCAGTGGAACTGGACACAGTTCCCGGCGGCCTTCGGCGGTAAAGAAGTCTTCAGTGCGCGGGTGGATTCGCCGCAGGCGCTGAAAGAAGCGATAGCAAAGGCCACCGCACGGCGGCAGATGGCCTGGATAGAAGTCATTTTGCCAAAAATGGATATTCCTGAACTGCTCAACTCAGTGACTAAATCGCTGGCGCAGCGTAACTCAGGGCAATAAATCAGTTTCCGGTGATGGCGGGACAGTCAGCTGGTCGATGAACCACCAACCCGCCGGACCGGGCTGATTGTTTTTACTCCAGACCGCATCCACCGATATCTGCTTCGGCCAGCCGCGCATCGGCAGGCTGACCAGTTTGTCATGTCCGAACTGTTTCACCAGCCAGTGCGGCAGTGTCGCCCAGCCAAATCCCTGTTCCGCCATTTCCAGCAACATCAGATAACTGGGCGCTGACCAGATCTGACCCCGCGCCCGAGGCATTTCACGACGGCTGTAAGGCTGCAGGCAAAGCTGGCGGAAGGTGTGCAACTGCTCCGGTTGCAGATCGGTGATTTTTGCCAGCGGATGTTCACGGCTGCAAAATACCGACATATCCGTTTGTTCCGGTAAACGCGCCACACCAATGTCCGGCGGATAACTCGCCTGTACTTCCACCATGCCGACATGGGCACGGCCAGACTGCAACAGGTCGATCACATCCTGATCTTCGGCGATCTGACATTCAAATTCGATATCCGGATACCGGCGTTCAAACCGGCGCAGCAGCGCCTCGTGGTGAGTCGGCTGGTAAGTGTCAGACAGCACAAACGTCAGGCGGGTTTCCACCTGCGTCGATAAACGCACCGCCAGTTCATCGAGGCGTTCGCTGGCCGCCAGAATCGCCTGAACGTGGCTGAGCACGCGTTGTCCGGCTGGTGTCAGCACCGGCTGGCGACTCTGGCGGTCAAACAGTGTTACGCCCAGATCCACTTCCAGATTGGCGATCGCCGTACTGACACTCGACTGACTCTTGCGCAGTTTACGCGCCGCTGCTGAAAACGATCCGGTATCGGCCGCTTCGACAAAAGCCATCAGGGCTTCCGGTGAATAGCGCATCAGGTACTCCTTCTGATTCTGATCTATCTATTTTATCGATACTTTCTATCTTTTAACTATCTTATTTAGTGATGATAATGACTGCCTGTGACAGCCGTCACGTAACAATGATCAGGAATCAGGCAGGTTTTTATGTCTAAGCAAACACGGAATATCTCTCAGAAAACGTTCGGCGAACGCATTTTCCACGCGGTGGGTTTTGAAACAATCGCGGTACTGATTTCGGCACCGGCAGCAGCCTGGGCGCTGAACAAACCGGTCTGGGAAATGGGCGCGCTGGCGATCATGCTGTCGACGACAGCGATGGTCTGGAACATCGTTTATAACAGCCTGTTCGACAAATTCTGGCCGGTTTCCCGCGTGGTGCGGACATTTAAAATCCGCGTGGCGCACGCGCTGGGGTTCGAAGGTGGATTTATTATGATTGGTCTGCCGGTTGCCGCACTGTGGCTGGGGATCGGGCTGCTGGACGCCTTTATGCTGGAAGTCGGGTTCTTCCTGTTCTTCCTGCCGTATACCGTGGCCTACAACTGGGTTTACGACACGTTGCGCCAGCGCTGGATGGACCGCCGTCTGGCCGCAGAGGATTGCCCGGCCAAACATTAATCCGCATCGCTGAATGCACAAAAAAGCCCGCCGACATTTTCTTTGTCCGCGGGCTTTTTGTCGGTTATGGTTTTGCCATCCGCATAAACACAGGGTGTGCAAATGAAAACGTTAGGGTTGATTGGTGGCATGAGCTGGGAATCTACCGTGCCGTATTACCGCATGATTAACGAGCATGTGAAGCAGCAACTGGGGGGATTGCATTCTGCCAAACTGTTTCTCTACAGCGTCGATTTTTATGAAATCGAAAAGCTGCAAATGGCCGGTGACTGGCAGCAGGCAGGTGAAATTCTTGGTAACGCCGCGAATTCACTGGCGCGTGCAGGGGCGGAGGTCATCGTTGTGTGTACCAACACCATGCATAAAGTGGCAGACGATATCGAGCGGATCGGCGGCCTGCCGCTGCTGCATATCGCCGATGCGACGGCTGACAAAATCACCGGACAGGGGCTGCATAAAATCGGTCTGCTCGGCACGCGTTTCACCATGGAACAGGATTTCTATCGCGGACGTTTGCAGGAAAAACATCAGATTGACGTGGTGACGCCGGATGAAGCTGACCGCGCGATTGTTCATCGCATTATTTATGAAGAGCTGTGCCTGGGCAGGATTAAGGAGGATTCCCGCGCAGAATACCGGCGGATTATTGGCAAATTAGAACAGCAGGGCGTGGAAGGCATTATTCTCGGATGTACCGAAATCACCCTGCTGGTGGGCGCTGAAGACGCGAGCGTGCCGGTTTTTGACACCACCGCCATTCATGCGCTGGCGGCGGCGGAGTTTGCACTAAAGCAGGATTAATCTTCTTCCGGGACCGGCCGGTTGAGCCGCTGTTTTGCCACCTGCATCAGCGGTTTACCTGCCAGCATCAGCCAGGCTGGCAGCATCACGATGCACAGTAGCGGCAATAATTTCAGCCCCGGTACCACCGCTGCGGCCATAAACAAGCTGAGCCAGCCGTCACGTGTCACGACCAGTACCATGCCCATGACGGCGCATGAAACGGTCACCGCCGCCGGCACATCCGGTGCGTACTGATGCAGCATCAGGCCAAGCGATACCCCGACAAACACCGCCGGGAAAATGCGTCCGCCACGAAAACCGCAGGCTGCCGCCACCACTAACGCCGCCAGTTTGGTCAGGGTGATCGCCAGCAACGGCCCCATCTCAAACAACGCATTGGAATGTGCCAGTTCCTTCATTTCATCCAGCCCTTTAAACAGGGTAATTTCCCCGCCTGTCAGCGCCAGTAAACCCAGCACAAAGCCGCCAATACCCAGGCGCAATACCGGATTCTGAATATTGTTAAACATCCGGTGAACATGCGGGAACAACCAGACGGCAATCATCCCCAGCGCGATGGCAATCAGCACCACGACTGACCCGCTGAAAATATCCATCAGGCTGGCGGCGTCATACGACGGAATGCTGAGCGAAAAATCGGGCTGAAAAAACTGATCGGTGGTGATGGCGCCAGCGCCCGCGGCGAGCAATGGCGCAAAAAGGCGATCCCATAACTGCACATCTTTGCTGGTGCCGAGGGTTTGCGAAAAAATCAGCGCGGCTGCCACCGGCGTGCCGAACAACGCGCCGATAGTCCCGGCCGCCGCCAGGATCACCCAGTCCGTCGTTGGCACTGCGGGCAATAAACGGGATCCTATTGCCGCCACCAGCGCGATATTAATCACTGTAATCGGATGTTCCGGCCCCAGACTGACACCGCCTGCCAGTCCGACCATCAGCGCCAGCGCCAGCCCAGGTAAAGCGCTGACTGCCACCGGGGCGCCAATCAGAGATTCCGTGGCAGGATCCGGCCCGGCGTGGCCTGGCATATACTTAATGATGGCGCCGACGCCAATGCCGGTCAGTGTCAGCATAAACAGCGTCCAGCTGGCGGATTGTGTATTGATATTCAGCACGGCGGGAATGTTCTCCCACAGCAGATTTTGCAGCGCGCCAGAAATCATCATGACGAATACCAGAACCAGGCTGGACATCACGCCAATAATGATCGCGGGCAGGGCAAAAGCTAACATGACTCTGGTGCGGGGATGGAACATGCACGTATTTCCTTATTTATAATTTTGTTTGCTCTGATAGCTTAGATGAATCCCGGCAAAGTCGGTTTGCGGGCTGTCGACATTATTTTGTGTGGCATGCTGCATAAATGTGGGTTGCTTCAAAACTGCGTTGCAGCGTATAGCAATTACCGCTATTTTGCCCACACGAATTTGGCGCAAATGCGCAGCATAATGAATTTACTTTTGCGGAGAATAACATGACCAAATACTCCCTGGTGGGCGATGTCGGGGGCACCAACTGCCGCCTGGCGCTTTGCGCGTTGGACAGCGGCGATATTTCTCAGTCTAAGACTTTCTCCGGGCTGGATTACGACAGCCTCGAAGCCGTGGTGCGTGAGTACCTCGCGCAGCAGCATCAGGATGTTGAGGATGCATGTATTGCCATCGCCTGCCCGATCACTGGCGACTGGGTGGCCATGACCAACCATACGTGGGCCTTTTCCATTGCCGAAATGAAGAAAAACCTTGGCCTGCAACATCTGGAAGTGATCAATGACTTCACCGCTGTTTCGATGGCGATCCCGATGCTGAAAGAAGATGACCTGTTGCAGTTCGGCGGTAAAAAAGCGCAGGACGGCAAACCGGCAGTGATTTACGGTGCTGGCACGGGGCTGGGCGTCGCACACTTAATTCATGCCAATAACCAATGGTTGAGTCTGCCGGGCGAAGGCGGCCATGTTGATTTCGCGCCAAACAGCGAAGAAGAAGACATCATTCTTGAGCAGTTGCGTACCGAAATGGGGCACGTTTCTGCCGAGCGTATTCTCTCCGGTCCGGGGCTGGTGAATCTCTACCGTGCCATTGTTAAATCAGATAACCGCGTGCCGGAAAACTTCAAACCGAAAGACGTGACAGAACTGGCGCTGGCAGACGAAAATCTGGACTGCCGCCGCGCACTGTCGCTGTTCTGCGTCATCATGGGGCGTTTCGGTGGCAACCTGGCGCTGAACATGGGCACCTTCGGCGGCGTGTACATTGCCGGCGGCATTGTTCCGCGCTTCCTGGACTTCTTCAAAGCTTCCGGTTTTCGTGCCGCGTTTGAAGACAAAGGCCGCTTCAAAGATTATCTGATGGATATTCCGGTGTTCCTGATCACGCACGATCAGCCGGGGCTTGTGGGTGCCGGGGCGTACCTGCGTCAGTCTATCGGCCTTCCTCTTCGTCCTTGAAGTTGCAGCGGTGTTGGCTGCGCTCGAAGACCCGAATCACTGACATCAGTCAGCTCATCGGGATCTTCTCACTTGCCGCCTTGCTGCAACTCTAATGACTTAGCGGAAGAATCGGGCTTTCTATTTCAAAAGCCCGATCAAAACCGCATTAACTGCCTGAATTCTTTCACCTTGCTGCGACTTACCGGCACCTCGAAATCTAAATCACTTAAGCGCAAAATATAGGTGTTATTGAACCACGGCACGATCTCGCGGATTTTCGACAGATTCACGCAGTACGAACGATGACAGCGGAAAAAATGCTCCTCCGGCAGGCGGTTGCATAATTCGGTGATGTTCATCGGCATGGTGAATTCTTCTTTGCGGGTATATACCTGCGTGACCTTTTCCTGCGCGGCGGCGTAATAAATATCGTTGATATCGGTAACGATAATCCGCTCATCTTTGATCAGATTGATGCTGTGACTGACACGCGGGGTGCTGCCCGCGACGGGGGCAACACCTTCCGGTTTATCGCCCGGTTCCTTCACTGTCAGCTCTTTATCCCGGCGAAAATGTGACTCCAGCTTTTGCAGCATGGTGACAATGCGTGACTCGTGATAAGGCTTAAGAATGTAATCAAATGCCTCGATTTCAAAGGCTTCTGCGGCGTGCTCCTTATAGGCGGTGATAAACACGATATAAGGTTTATGCGCAAACTTACTGATGTTTTGCGCCAGTAATACGCCGTCAAGGGAAGGGATGCTGATATCGAGAAAAATCGCGTCCACTTCATGTGATTGCAGGTATTTAAGCACGTCCAGCCCGTCATCCAATATTGCTTCAATGCTGATGCTGCTGTGGGTATTAATCAGATAACTCAGCTCTTCCTGAGCCGGTACTTCATCTTCGACGATAATCGCTTTCACTGAATTATCTCCCGGTGCGATGGCCCGAAAGGCGGGCGGGTAAAATGAAAAAGCGTCCCTGTAGTCAGGCTATTTTGCTCTCAAGGGCTTGCGTGACTTTTGCAGGAGCGTGGGTAATAACAAACGAAATATCGGTGCCTGGCTCAAGACGGCGGATGCTCAGGCCCTGACCATACAGCAATGAAACGCGGTGATGCACATTGAGCAGGCCGATTTTGTTGCCGGGCATTTCATTGCGTGCCACACGGTCAATGGTTTCCTGATTAATACCGTGGCCGGTATCTTTTACTGACACCCTGATACCGTCAGCCTGATGCTTCACTGAAATCACCACCACGCCTTTTCCGCTGCATTTCTGGATGCCGTGCACAATGGCGTTTTCGACCAGCGGCTGGATCAGCAGGCTGGGAATTTTCACCGAAATGTCGTCATCAATGTCATAAATCACCGTCAGTTTGCTGCCGAACCGCGCCTGCTCAATGGCGATGTAATCCTGTACCTGATGAAGTTCTTTGCGCAGGTCGATCAGTTCATCGTTCAGTTCCAGGTTATAACGCAGATAACGGGAAAGGTTGATGATGAGCTGGCGCGCCACGTCGGGGCGGGCGCGGATAGACGACGAAATCGCATTCAGCGCGTTAAACAGAAAATGGGGATTTATCTTGCTCTGCAACGCCCGCATTTCGGCTTTATTGGCCATCTCGCGCAACTGTTCGGTGCGTGATACTTCCATCTGCGTCGACATAATTTGCGACAGCCCGATCGCCATCACTTTCAGCGAATAAGTGATGCGGTGCGGGTCGCAATAATAGATTTTCAGCGAGCCGGTGACTTCGCCTTTTTCCCACAGCGGAATAATAATCAGCGAGTGAATTTGCGGCGTACGGTGCATTTCATCGTTGTTTCTGACCGTGATTTCACCGCTTTCCAGCGTCGCTTTGGTCATCTCACTCAGCGTTTCATGGCCGATATTATACTCTTCAGCACCCACGCCGACGTACGCCAGAATGTTTTTGGTATCAGTGATCGCCACCGCATCGGCGTCGATATCATCACGAATAATGCTACAGATACTGGCCAGGGATTCGGCGTTGATATTCCTGCCTTCTATGTTACGGCCATCTATATTGCGAAAGTACGGCAGCGTTTTATTGGCAATATCCAGCGCCAGCCGCGCCTGCCGTGCGGCAATCACCTCTTTTTCATCCTCGACACTTTGCACCAGCAACACAATCAGGCCGATGGAACTGGCTCCGAGGATCAGCGGTGCAGCGATGTTCATGACGATATCCAGCCCGAGCGAAAACGGTCGCGCCATCAGTAAAATCAGGATCATGGTCAGCGTTTCGCACAGCATGCCGCCCAGAATGCCGACTTTCCAGTGCAGTGATTTTTTGACTTTCTTATTGATATAACCGGAAAGGAAACCTGCGGTAATACTGGTGATGAGGCACGGAACAGACGTTGGTCCGTGAATGTCGATCAGGAAACGGTGCGTGCCGGAAATCAGGCCGGTAATGATCCCGACCCACGGCCCGAACAGGATCCCGCCCGACATGATCGCGATCGTACGCACGTTGATCAGTGAGCCTTCGACGTTGATCCCTGAGAGCGTACCGAAAATGGCGAACAGCGAGAAAATGGCGGTGACCGCAGTCAGTTCCAGCGGCGTATGGGTTTCATTTTCTTTGTGCAGCAGTTTGCGGAACAGCGGGGTTCGCGTGAGGAAGAACAGACAGATGAGCATCAGCGCCGCACGGTCGAAGACCGCCAGCAGCATATCGAACATGTGAGGCATGGCAGATTAGGCTCTTTGCACGATTGAAAGATAAGCGTGCCAAATGGATTCAGCGGTTATTATATGTAAAAGGTCAGACTTTCACCATCGCCAGACACAGGAGCACATTCCGACATGATTTTGTTATCCACGCCGCGGCTGATCATGCAGCCCATCCAGGCTGACGACTGGGCATTTTTCTTGCGGCTGTATCAGACCCCGGACGTCATGCGTTTTATCGGCGATATCGAAACCCACGCACAGGTTCATAGCCGTTTTGAACAACGTCTTGGTCACTGGGATCGCTACAGTGATTTCTGGCTGTGCCTGCTGATCCGCGAAAAAGACACCGGCGCGGCGGTGGGGCTGACCGGATTTTTCCCGGACTGGCGGCCCTATAAACAGGGCGAAGTCGGATTCATTCTGGCACCTGAACATCAGCGCAAAGGTTATGCAGTGGAATCCCTGCGCGAAGTGCTGAACTTTGCGTTTGACCAGTGTGGTTTTCACCGTCTGCAGGCCAACGTGCTTGAAGGCAACGACGCTTCGCGCCGTGTGCTGGAAAAATGCGGATTCCTCATGGAAGGCCGTTTACGGGACAGCTACCGGATCGGCGACGAGTGGAAAAACGACTGGCTGCTGGGGCTGCTGGCGACCGATCCGCGTCCGCAGTAAAAAAATAATGCGCAGTATCTCGACAGCCATTTTCCTCTGCGTTATGTTCGTAGAAGGCCGTTACGCGGCCAGCGTCGCTCGGACGGTCCGGGCGCTTACGTATCCCAGAGGAAATTATGGCTGATTCCAGTTCACCCCGTCGTTTTTCACGTATTGATCGTCTTCCCCCTTATGTTTTCAACATTACCGCTGAACTGAAAATGGCCGCACGCCATCGTGGCGAAGACATTATCGATTTTAGTATGGGTAACCCCGACGGCCCGACACCGCCGCACATTGTGGAAAAACTGGTGCAGGTTGCGCAGCGTGAAGACACGCACGGTTACTCGACCTCACGCGGCATTCCGCGTCTGCGCCGTGCAATTTCCCGCTGGTATGCCGATCGTTATCAGGTAGAGATCGACCCGGAAAGCGAAGCTATCGTCACTATCGGTTCGAAAGAAGGGCTGGCACATCTGATGCTGGCGACGCTCGATCACGGCGACACCGTTCTGGTGCCCAACCCAAGTTATCCGATCCACATTTATGGTGCCGTGATTGCCGGTGCGCAGGTGCGTTCTGTGCCGCTGGCTGAAGGTGTAGATTTCTTTGCCGAGCTGGAAAAAGCCATTCGCGAAACCATTCCGCGGCCGAAAATGATGATCCTCGGCTTCCCGTCCAACCCGACGGCGCAGTGCGTGGAGCTGGATTTCTTCGAGCGCGTGGTGGCACTGGCTAAGCAATACAACGTGCTGGTGATCCACGATCTGGCGTATGCCGACATCGTATACGACGGCTGGAAAGCGCCGTCAATCATGCAGGTGCCGGGTGCAAAAGACATTGCGGTGGAATTCTTCACGCTGTCGAAAAGTTACAACATGGCGGGCTGGCGCATCGGTTTTATGGTCGGTAATCCTGAACTGGTCAGCGCGCTGGCGCGTATCAAAAGTTATCACGATTACGGCACCTTCACGCCGTTGCAGGTGGCGGCCATCGCGGCGCTGGAAGGGGATCAGCAATGCGTGAAAGACATTGCTGAGCAATATCGCCAGCGCCGTAACGTGCTGGTACGCGGGCTGCATGAAGCGGGCTGGATGGTGGAAAATCCGAAAGCGTCGATGTATGTCTGGGCAAAAATTCCGCCTGCATATGCGCATTTAGGGTCACTGGAATTCGCCAAACGTCTGCTGGCCGACGCTAAAGTTTGTGTGTCGCCGGGCATTGGTTTTGGTGATTACGGCGATACGCATGTGCGTTTCGCCCTGATCGAGAATCAGGACAGGATCCGCCAGGCGGTGCGCGGCATCAAAGCGATGTTCCGGGCAGACGGTTTGCTGCCACCGAAAAAAGCCAGTAACGAACCGCCCGTGGAGCCGGAACAGGCCGTTAGCGAATAATATTCTGATGCGCTGAAAGCGATAAATGAAAGCCAGTCATTCAGATGACTGGCTTTTTTGTTTTTATGCGGCCGGTTTGTTCAGCGAATATCGGCAGGCGAACAGCCAAAACGCTCTTTGAAGCGCAGGGAAAAACGCGAGCTGGCCCGATAACCGCAGGCATCCGCGATTTGCGAAAGATTCCAGCGCGTGGTTTGCAGCAGGGTGATCGCATGATGCATGCGGATATCCTGCAACAACGTGCGAAAACTGATTTGCTCTTCCACCAGACGCCTTCTCAGCGTGGCTTCGCTCATCGCCAGTTGCTGGCTGGCGCTGGCGGCCGTCCAGGCAAATTCCGGCGCGGCCGCCAGCAGGGCGGTAAGACGTGTACCGAGCGGTTCTGCGGCGCGCGGCATAAACAATATGCGGCGTTCTGCCAGCGCGATAAGTACGGCGGTAAGACGATTTCGCTGCACTGTATGACTGGCCGGATTGCCGGTCCCGCGCAGGCAAAAATCGAGCGTATCGCGTAATTCGTCATCCAGCGGGAGAGTTTCAAACCCGTTCAGCGGCGACAGCGCAGTCAGAAGCCGGGCGTTATCGCGATAAAATTCCGCTACCAGCGCAGGTGAAAACCCCAGATACAGCGACGAGAAAAAACCGTTTGCCGCGTCCGGCGTTTTACTGACGTGCGCCAGCGTATGCTGCGACACCACGATCAGATGTTCCGAATTCCCAAGCTGCACCGACGTGCCGTTTTCATGGCGCAGCGCCAGCTGACCAGAATTTACCCGCAGCAGCGAAGGCTCAAAAAAACGAAAATTCGACACCTGATGAGGCTGTTGCAGATAAGGCTCGGCCCGTGAAAAAAGCCGGTCATGACTGACCGGCAATTTATTTGGCAAAAGACTCACGGCGTGACTGTGCTGCTCAGAGGACATGGTTTCTCCTGCCTGCGGACTTTAATCCAGATTGGGATTTAACGTGTAGGTGCCGGTCAGGCTGGCCTGCGCCAGAACGTGACCTTCGATGGCCTGCAACACATCCGGGCCAAAGAATTTATCCTGCAAATCCAGTTTTTCAATGTCCAGTGCATACAGCGTAAATACGTAGTCATGCACCCGTTCATCGTTCCACGGCGGGCACGCGCCGTCGTAACCGTAATAGTCGCCGCCCATGTTTTCATCATCGCCAAACCATGCGGTATAGCCGTTGATGCCATGACGCATTCCGGCGCTGGCGGGCAGCGCGGGTTTGCCGTGCGGCGTCACGCTGTTGCTGTGACTGCCTGCGGCGATTTCGCGAGCATCTGCCGGAATATCCACCAGCAGCCAGTGGAATAAATCGATGCGCGGCAGCGAAGCTGGCACCACTTTGCCTTCCTGATTCACGTCGTCCGGGCGGCCTGGTACGTGCGGATCCACACACACCAGCACAAACGAACGGGTATTTTCCGGCACATCACTCCACGCCAGGTGCGGGTTCTTATTATCGGAAAGTGCAATGTGGTTTTGGGTATCTTTCACGGCAAATGAAAACTCACCCGGGATAGGTGCACCGTTCTCAAAACTCTGGCTAATCAATTTCATCGTAAACTCCGCATCAGACAATGCTATTTTAGTGTGCGTTGATTATAAAGAGCGGTGCGGACAGACAGGGAACATCACCGGTCAAATTATTCACTTTTCCTGTCATTATGAGCGGAAAGGTGAATGTCTGCCGCGTTTAATCCCTGTTGCGGGTATATCCACAAAGTCTGCGCAATTCCTTTCTATACTCAGGGCAATATTCCTGTTTTCCACACGTTATCCTCCGGCGAGGAAATTACTCATGAAAACCCGTTATTCGCTGTCGCAGATCAGCCTGCACTGGGCAACGTTACTGATGATTATTCTGACCTACACGGCGATGCTGACCCGTGATTATTTCCCTGAAGATAATCAGCCGCTGGTGCGTTTGCTGCATTTTAATTTCGGGATTTGTGTCTGGTTGCTGATGTTTGTGAGCATTTTCCTGCGGACCCGCCATGCGACACCGGCGATCACGCCGCCCGTGCCGCGCTGGCAAAAAGCCGCGTCCCATGCAGTGCATGGGGTGTTATATCTGCTGTTTCTGTCGTTGCCGGTGCTGGGGATTTTGACGCTGGAGTTTGGCGGGCGGGAGTGGTTTTTATTCGGCTGGCCGGTGCCACAGTTTGTGACGCCGGATCCCGATGTCCGCCGCACGGTGAAAACGGCGCATGAGTTCCTGGCAAACTGCGGTTATTACCTGATTGGCCTGCACGCGCTGGCAGCGATTTATCATCATTACTTGCGCAAAGATGACACCTTACTGCGCATGATGCCGGGAAAATAAAGCGGGATTCACCGGCAGAAATCTGCCGGTGAAGGGAGGCGATTATTCTTCGTCGTGTTTGTAATGAATGACCCGGCGTTTACCGTCAATCTGTACGTCAGCCCATTTACGCGTTACCGGTTTGACCTCGCCGTTGCGCAGGGCAGTGATCAGCGCAGGGTTATCCTTTTCTTCATACAGATAAAGTTCTCCCGTTTGCGCCCATTTCCCGGCCTGTCTGGCGTAAATACGGCAGTTGACGGAAGGCGTATCCAGCGTATTACAGAGGAAAACTTCTTTCTGCCGGTCGTTGTTTAAATCCAGCGTATTGACGATACACGCGCCCTGCAGGCTGTGACAGTCGCGCAGTGTGTTGCGGTATTCATCCAGCTGCGGCAGGTTTTTCCACCAGGTGTCGTCGGGGGATACCGCGCCTTTCGCGAGCTGAATCATCTTCTTAGCATCTTCCACGCGATAATTTTCCGCCAGTGCAGCATGCTCTTTATCATCGTAAGCGCCCCAGCGTGATGTCTGCGCGATCATATTTTTCAGTGTGACCTGCAGGCGCGGATCGGCAGTAAACGCGGGGTGTTGTTGCAGCGCTGTCAGCGCCTCGTTGCCACGGCGACCGGTATCGAAACGCAGCATCTTCAGATCGAAATCCTTCGCCTGCGTTTTGCCGCTGTCGAGTCGCGCAATCTGATTGTTGACGCTGATACGGTAAGGATCGAGCAGCGGGCTGTTGGCCGCCATCAACAGAATGACCACCAGCAGCGACAACGGCTTATTGAATTGGGTAATACGCGGCAGCCAGTCCGGGCGTTTATCGATCACCGAAAAACTGTAGCAAAGGGCGGCGATCAGCGTCACGCTGATCACCAGCACCGCCCACAGACGTTGCGGCGTCCAGCCGTATTGCGAAACGCGCAGGCCGGTGGAATACAGCGCCAGCACGGCATACACCGGCAGCAGTAAAATCGCCGCATTCACCAGCAAACGGATCGCCCGCGGATACGGTTTTTCAGCGTGATCGGTTTCGCGTACCACGTTAACCAGCAGCAGAATGCCGAGCGCCATGGTGGTCAGCAAACTGGCTGCGGACCAGGCTTGCGATAACACCGTCAGGCCGGTGAACGGCAGGGCGAACAGAAAAATCAGCGCAACGAACGCCACCAGCGGCAGCAGGCCTTTGAGAATAAAACGGATGATATTGCGGGTGGTATTCATCAGCGCCGGTTGCGTGCGGCAGGTGACGATACTGATGCCCAGCAGCAGGCCGAACACCAGATGCATAAACAGCGGCGTATCGAAAAACAGCTCATGGAAATATTCAATGCCGATCACCCGGAACAGCCCGGCACATAATGCCATCACGCCAACGGCCAGCAGCATCATCAGCAACGTCAGCATGGCGCACAGCGTATTCTGGCTGTAGCAGGCGGAAAGGTTGGCGTAACGGTAACGGCTTTCTGCCGGGAACGCCTGCACCTGTAGCCACGGCAAAACAAAAAAGACCAGCAGCGTCAGCGACAGGTTAAACGGCACCATCACGCTGTCCCCGGACGTTGCCGCGATATTGCTTTTCGCCCAGGCTGCCATGCCCGCCAGTAACAGGATGAGTAACCCCGTTCCGCCCCAGAACCGGCGATCACCAGGCTGTACTACTGACAGAGAAATCAGCACCGGTAATGTTAATGCCATAGTCTGGCCGTAAATATTATGAGAGAACCCGGCATATCTGATGGCCGCGTGATCTGAAAAGAAGTAATACAGCAGGAACCCCTGCAACAGGCAAATCGCAAGGATTAACCAGCGGGTGGGAACGGGCAGAGGCGGCATCGCGCGACCTGCTCTGTTGAACTGAGACATCCGTGACTCTCCGAAAGTGTAAGAGGACATGTTGTTAAAAACGCATGCCAGTGTAGAGGGTTCCGGCTTCCGGTGCAGAAAACTCTTCACCTGAGCGGCCTCAGCGTTTTGTGAGCGACCCTTCATAACTGGCAAAATCAGCGGCAGTCACTAGGCTTATGGACTGGATGGAGAATTTCGAGGTGAAAATGGCAGAACATGAACTGAAAGAAAAGCGCATTGAAATTGTTAAGAATTTCTACGCCAAACTGGATCAGGCAGATGCCTCTTTACTGGATCTCTTTGCTGAAGATGTGGTGCTGTTTTTTCCGAAATTTGGCACTGCGCAGGGAAAGTCTTCACTGGGGGAACTGGGTAAACGCTTTGCGCTTGAAATCGACAAGATCCAACATATTCAGAACGCTTTCCGCTTTCTGAGTGACGGAGATGCCATTGTGCTGGAAGGGCAGATGCGCGGCGTGATGCAAAACGGTGACCGCTGGCCGACGTCCGAAGTCGGCAGCCATCATTTCTGCACTGTCTTTGTCTTTGAAGATTTGCTGATCAAACGGCTGAGCATTTATCTCGATCCGGACTTTAATCTTGAGGATAAAAAGCGGGTGAATAATTACCGGCAGGTGATGAAAAGCGAGGAAAGCAAAACCTGAGATTGTCGGATAAAAAAAGAAGGGAAACCGTTTCAACCCACGGTTCCCCTTCGCCAACTGCCTCTCATCAGGATTCGGCAGGGACAATGTTGTTCTTATAGCGTTGCAGAATGGGTGAGTTGATCTCCGACGGGTTTTGCAACTGCCACAGGTTACGTTCGATACCGTCATTCACCAGATAAATCACGCCGGATTCAATCGCCGACATCAGGCATAACATCACAGGCTCATTGGTGGTGTAGCCCAGTTCGCCTTCCAGCAACCGCTGATAATCGATAAAGCGGAACACCCCGGCCTGCACTTCATACGACAAAATCGTTTTGCTGGTATTTACGGAAGATAAAACCTCGCCGGTATTAACGTCGACAGCGCGCAGGTTCACGGCTATCTGATCCAGCTGGTATTGCGTACTGGCACCGATACCGAAATACCGCGCCCCCACGCCCCCTGATTTCACATTACTTTCGTAACCGATTATCGAGCCTTCAATCAGAATATTCGCTGCTACCAGCGAGGAAAGTGGCCGCTGATTATTGATCGCGACACTGCCATTTTCCTGCGCGGCACGGATAATTTTGCGTTCGTTCAGCAGGTTTTGCAGCCCCTGACGTTCCAGCGGGATAAACCATTTTGAATCTTTGAGTGCCGATACCAGCATCGCCGTGGCGCTTTGTGGCACGGCGGTCGAGAAGTTACTGGCCGGATACGGTTTGAACTGCCCCGTTTCATCCTGAATGTTATAGACCGACACAAAAATCCGGCCCTGCGGCGAAGGCAAATGCGTCAGATCGGTATAGCTTGGCGCCCGGGGCAATAATGTCGGTCTTGCGGCTTCTTTCGGTGCTGCTGTGAGGCACCCGCTCAACACAAAAACTGCGATGAGTAATAAATAGCTGCGCATGATGTCGTTCCTGTTTTTATTGGTCGTCGGAATCAGTTGGTGGTGGCGGACAAACCCTGAACCTGAATAGTGGAAATTTTACCGGTCTTGCGGTCAGTGACATTCATCACCAGCTGTCCGTCGGTATTCTGGATATCCACGATAAAGTCCTGTGTTACCAGCCGCCCCGGTTTTCCCTGATTGACGTTGCCCATCAGGCTGCCCAGCAATTGTGACTGAATCGAGGCGGTGAAATTGTCCAGTGCAGACGTCGAGGTGGACCCGAAGTCATACGCATCGGGGTCTTTATAGGAGTTTTGCGCCTGAGCTTCGTTGAGCAGGAACGCGCCATTATTCGGGTTGCCGCCGAAATTCGGGTTGATGAACTGGAAAACCATATTGCCGCCCCAGGAAACCGGGGACGCCGTCAGCAATGCCAGCAGCATGACTGAACGCGAAGCTGAGACTGGAATATTCACGATGCTCTCCTTAAGAGGCTGTGCATTAAAATTCGTCATGGGCGAGATCCCCGGTGCCCAGTAACGCTTTGTCTAATTGCCGCCGTGATAACGCTTCGGTTACACCGGCAATGGCGGTATCGACGTCCTTATTAAAATTGCGACGGTTGGGAAACAGCAAAGTCTGATACAGGGTGTCCTGACCTATTTTTATGGTGATCCAGCTCCCCCAGCGGGCGCTGGGCCTTTCTGAAATGGTGATGGTTTCCGGGTAGTTCTGTTCCCATTTGCCGGTAAAGCCACGGTAAAAATCGTGGCCGACCGATGTCACGGTTCTGTCGGTGATAAGCCCCGGGTCTTTTATATCCGCAGCCTGAACATGCAGGCAGGTGGCGCATAACAGCGCCAGCCAGAGCCAGAAGCCCTTTATGCAAATAGTCATGATGTCAGCGCTTGAGATTGTCATTCGCCCAGGACGCCGCCTGGGTACGGTTTTTAACCGAGATTTTTCTAAATAAATTATAGAGATGCGTCTTGACGGTGTTCTCGCTGATAAACAGCAAACGCGCGATTTCCGTGTTCGAGGCGCCCACACGTAACTTATTGAGGATCTCTTTTTCACGATGGGTCAGGCCGGTTTCTTCTGAGTGAAGATGACGGAAAGCACCGGACTGATTGATCAGGTAACTGGCGAAGCCCTGAGAGAAGTAACATTCTCCGCGGATCACGCTTCTGATCCCTTCCACCAGATGTTCTTCGTCAGTGGAGAGATAAAAAACGGCGCTGATCCCCGGCCAGGTTTCAATTTCCCGAAAATGATAATTATCAGGTGTGTTTAATAATAATAACTTCACGTTGTCGTGATAGCGGTTAATAGCCGTTTGCCACAGTTCAATTGTCCGGCGATCGGCTTCCATCATATCGAAGAGAATTAATGCCTGTTGAAGCGCCTGATCCTCAAGTGATTTATGGATATTATGCAGCCGGGTATTGACACAAAGTTGCTGTTTTAATTGTTGCAATAAAGCACTGGCTTGTAATGATGGTTTGGTCACTAATAAAAGAATATTATTATTGATTGCTGCTTCATTACTCATAATGAAACCCTGCCCTGATTTTTATAGCCACAGTCTGCCACTGCCTGAATATTGAAAAGGCACGGAATAGACTGAGATTTTATTTTGCTAAATCTATAGCTGTATGTTTGCTGTGCATATCTGAAAGTAGCAAATATTCACAACCTGAGGCACATAATATTTTCAGGTGGTTTATGTGCGGTACTGACTCAATTTAGCTTTTGGTTTACCTTACGCAAGGCTTATTTATGTTTCAAAATGTAACTGAAAATGTATAAAGCTTTCCTTATGTATTCCGGGAAATTAAATTCCGCCCTATTAAAGAGGGCTTAAGTAATAAATTTACACTATCTTAACGTTTGGCCTTGTTAAGACAGCATATTTGTCAGATAGCGCTGCGAATTAAGGGGGCTCAAACACCAGCCGGCTGCGTATTTCGCCTTAAATAACTCAAACTGGTTTATCTTTTCGTATTGATTTTACTTAGGTGAGCACATCTGCAGGCTTCTTTATGCCCTGTTAAACCGCGCCGCAAGGCAGCGGGAAGGCATTTTTAAGCGACTGTTAAGGGGTGGAAATGTGCGGGGGATCTCTTTTAGGGCTGTTTTAGTTTCAGAGAGAATTAAGAATAGTTGCATTTGTGTGATTATTTAAAACGGTTTGCTCTGTAACTTTAGGATTAATGCCATGGGTTGATTAGCCGTGCTGACCTTTTACTGAGACGCGCTGGTCAATCCGTATGATAAATACCGCCTCATGCTTTTTGATGAAGTCTGAAATTAAAATACGACGAGCGGGTGAGTTCCTTATTTTGAACAAACACCATAATCAATTCGTCAGCAGCAATTAGCCGGTAAGCAAAGTGTGGTGCCGGTATATACAGGGTGACGAAATGAAAAAGACTTTATTGACCCTGGCGTTACTTTCAGCCTCCTGGGGCATTCATGCACAGCAATTTGATATGGCCTATCCGGAAATGAATTCTGAGGTGCCGGATCAGATTTTTGCTGGCGCAAGGAATTCATCGGGGAATTCGTCAGTGATTTATCAGAACGGTAATAACAATCTGGCCACCACTTATCAGACGGGTTCTGGAAATTCCGGCGTTATCCGTCAGTCCGGGTCAGAGAATACTGCGCTGGTGAATCAGCGAGGTAATGGAAATAACGCGGATATATCCCAAAGCGGCAGCGATAATTTTGCCTACGTATCGCAAACCGGTGGCGGGGATGCATCCATTACGCAACAGAATTTTGGCAATACCGCATACATTCTGCAAAAAGGCCGGAGTGTGACGGAAATTCGCCAGAATGGTACGAACCAGAGCAGCGGCGTCGTGCAAAATTCGTCAGGAATGGCGATTAGAGTGACACAGCATTAACACACCAAACATCCGATATTAAACCAATGGGGTAGCATCATGAAACTTTGGAAAATTGTGGCAGTCTCCGCTTTAGTCGTCAGTGGCAGTGCATTTGCAACCAGTCCTGGTCATGGCGGGGGGGGCTCTGACCACGGTCATAATCCACCTTCATCAACTGTGCCGACATTCACAGCCACTCAGTGGAATTCTGAAATTCAGATTTACCAGCAGGGCACGGCAAACCTGGCGAATGCCACTCAATCTGGCGCACAAAAATCGCTGACCGC
Organism: Rahnella sp. NRRL B-41462; assembly: GCF_003263525.1. Lineage (NCBI taxonomy): Bacteria > Pseudomonadati > Pseudomonadota > Gammaproteobacteria > Enterobacterales > Yersiniaceae > Rahnella > Rahnella sp. NRRL B-41462. The sequence goes on from NZ_JYDF01000062.1 coordinate 24,975, forward strand.
AATCAGTCAGGATGGCTACAGAAATAGCGCCGGGACGACTCAGACCGGTGATGGCAGCCTGATCAGTGTGGTACAAAAAGGTGAATACAACGGCGCTAACGTTTCTCAGAGCGCTAACGGCAGCAAAGTGCTCGTGTCCCAGAACGGTTCAGGCAACTATGCCCAGGCTTCACAAGGTGCGAATGGCTCTCTGACCAGCATTACTCAGGTCGGTACCGCGAACCTGGCCTACGCGTCACAAAACTGATGAGTGTTCCCTCCCCTGCGAAGGGGAGGAGTAAAGCAGAACAGGGCACTAGCCCTGTTTTTTTTCGACGGAACCCTGAGGATAAACGCTATGCACTTACTGCTGATCGCCGCCGTGATGTCCAACCAGCTTTGGTTTGATACGCACAACGAGGCGCAGAATTATGTTATTACCCCGATGGTCAGTCTCACCAAAGCCTGTTCCTGTCAGGTGGCGGTTTCTGTTTTGCAGGAAAGCACCGCAGGCACCAGCACCAGCCGCCAGAGCCACAATGTGAATCTTTCCGCCAATCAGCCACAGCCTCTGGGACAGATGCGTTTTGCCGTCCAGCCCGGCGGGAAAACACAAATTATGATAACCATTACAGACGGCGACAAACTGCGTCTGGAAAAGCAGCTTACCTTGCCGAATGACGCCTGATACCGGGCGGATCACACCGCCAGATTGTCATAGCCTTTGCGGCGATAATTAAGGACAGAGATGCCCCAGAACACGACGAAAATCGCCACAGCCGCATAGCCGACGCTGCCCATATTCTCATTCAGGCGTTCGACAACCGCCCATATTCCGCCGTGTAAATCCAGTTTATCGGCCATCAGTCCGAGTGCTTCCAGGCCGCCGATAAACAGAGCGATCATCACGCTGGTGGCTGTAATCGTCATGTTGTAATAGAGTTTTCGCACCGGTTTATCGAACGCCCAGCCGTAAGCGCCGACCATGACAAAGTTATCCAGCGAATCGACCAGTGCCATGCCGCTGGCGAACAACGCCGGAAATACCAGAATGCTCCATACGGACATGCCGGAAGAGGCCCCCGCAGCGGAAATCCCCAACAGGCCAATTTCCGTGGCGGTATCAAAACCCAGCCCGAACAAAAATCCCACCAGATACATCTGCCAGCTTTTATTCACCAGATTAAATGCAAAGCTGAATAACCGGCTCATCACACCTCCCTGCATCGCGTGGGTTTCTCCGGCGTCCGGAAAGCTTTTGCCCTGTTTGATCTTCTGAAAACGGCGGTAAACATCGCGCAGGATCAGCGCATTCAGCAGGGCCATCATCAGTAAAAACAGTGCGGAAACCATCGTGCCGATGGTGCTGCCATAATCGTGCAACCAGCCAATTTTGTTGCCAAACATCAGTGACGTTGCGGCGATCGCCACGCAGGCCAGTACCACAATGCTGGAATGTCCGAGGGAGAAAAATGCCCCGACGGCCACCGGACGCTGACCCTGTTGCATCAGCTTGCGGGTAACGTTATCGATAGCTGCAATATGATCGGCATCGACGGCATGACGCAGCCCGTAACCGTAAGCCAGCAAGGCCGCCGCCACCAGCGCCGCATTGTGGCGAAACACCACCAGTGCCCAGCCCCAGGCCAGTAAATTGATTGCCAGCAGCCCGATCAGCAGCCAGAAAGCACGACGGTGCGTGTGAAAAAAATCACGGTTAATCATGGGAGTCCTTGTTGTTAAAACCAGAAGAAAATTGCAGACGGGCGCAGGCGATAACGGCCTGACCCAAAGCCAGCCCGCCGTCTCCGGCGGGCACGTTTTGCGGCATCAGCACGCGAAGGGGGGCTAAATAATGATGTAAAAGCTGGCGCAGCAGGCGGTTATGCAGCACGCCGCCACCCAGTGCGACAGTACGGGTGCCGGTTCTCACCGCGTGGTAGCAGGCGAGGGCGGCAAAGCCTTGCGCCAGCGCGTCGTGAAAAGCGAAAGCCCGTGCGGCAGGCGTGGCATTCCAGCCGAGCCATTGCTGCCAGAACGTCGCTAAATCCAGAAAAGTGCCCGACGGCGTATGCCGCAGTGGCATCGTGACCGGATGCGAAATACCCTGTGCACGTTGTGCCAGCGCTTCCAGACGGCATGCCGCTTCGCCTTCCCAGCTCAGTTGCGCAGGCGTACAGCCGAGTGCGGCGGCGACGGCATCAAACAAGCGCCCGCAGGAAGACGCCAGCGGGGCATTAATCCCGGCGGTGATGGCTCTGGAGAGCGGCAACCACGGATATGCCTGCAACACCTTTGCCTCCGGGCGTGTCTGCCAGTCCGGCACAAACGCCTGCCACTGCGCCAGCAAATTCCGCCACGGTTCCCGCGCGGCCCGGTCGCCACCCGGCAGCGCAACGGCAGGCAATCCGCCTAAATGTTCACAGTGCAGATAATCCACCTGCAAACACTCACCGCCCCACAGGGCACCGGTTTTATCGTCAGCAATACCATAACCCAGCCCGTCAAGCGCCAGCCCGATGACCTTGCTGCCATCCAGCGGCCAGTGATGTTCCGCCAGACACGCGGTGATATGAGCGTGATGATGAAGAACATCAATCATGCGTACACCGTGACTTTCCGCCTGCACATGACTGATATACGCCGGATGTGCATCACGGGCCACCGCCAGCGGCATACAGTCATAAAGGTGCTGAAAATGTTCAATCGCCTGCTGCTGCTGTCCGGCAATATCGCTGCGGGTGAGTGACCCGAAATGTGCGCTGAGAATCGCCTGATCACCGCGCACCAGACAGAAGGTATTTTTGAGGTCACCGCCCAGTGCCAGCAGCGACGGCTGGGCATCGAATCCGTCAGGCAACGTAAAAGCATCGGGCACATAGCCGCGTGCGCGGCGCAGCATTTCAGTACCGTGCGGCGTCAGCCGCAGCAGCGAATCATCGGCGCGCTGGACGATATCGCGGTTATGCAACAGCCACATGTCTGCAATGCCATCGAGTTGCAACAGCGCAGCCGCATTAGTCAGCACGGGGGCACAACCGTTCGCATTTCCGGAGGTCATCACCAGCGGAGTATCCACTGCCTGCATCAGCAAATGATGCAGCGGGGTAAACGGCAGCATCAGTCCGACTTCGTCCAGTTCCGGCGCGATTGCCGCGCACAGCGGTGACATCGCGCTTTTCGTTGCCAGTACGATGGGCGCGGCCGGTGACTCCAGCATTTCGCGCAGTGCAAATGGCGGGCTTTCATCGCTGCATTCTGCCAGCCAGCCGATGTCCGGCAGCATCACCGCCAGCGGTTTTGACGGACGCTGTTTACGTTCGCGCAGCCGCATCACCGCGTTTTGCTGCGTGGCATCGCAGGCCAGATGAAAGCCTCCCAGCCCTTTAATAGCGACGATTTTACCCGCGCGTAATGCCGCAACCGCGTATTCCAGCGCCGCATCTCCTTGCGCCAGCATGTCGCCATTTTGCAACGTCGCGCTGACCTGCGGCCCGCACTGCGGGCAGGCGACTGGCTGCGCGTGAAACCGCCGGTCGGCGGGGTTCTGATATTCCTGCTGACAGTGCGGACACAATGTAAATTCCGCCATGCTGGTGGAAGGGCGGTCATAAGGCATGGCGCGGATCAGTGTAAAACGCGGGCCGCAATGTGTGCAGTTGGTGAAGGCGTAGCCGAAACGACGATCACCCGGGCGGGTGATGTCTTTCAGGCATTCCGGGCAGGTTGCCGCGTCGGGCACCACCTGCGTATCCATCCGGCTGTGACGGCTGTCAGCGATAGTGAAATTTTGCGGAAGCGTCTGCCAGTCGAAAGGATTGAAGCTGATGCTGTCGATGCGCGCCAGCGGCGGGCAGTCGCGCTGTAATTGTTCAATAAAAAGTTCGAGATTGACCGGCTGAAGCAGCCTGATTTCCACACCCGCGCTGTCATTACACACTTCCCCCCGGAGCTGCAGACGGTCGGCCAGTTGCCAGATAAAAGGTCGGAAACCGACGCCCTGGACTTTGCCGCAGACGCGAATGAGCAGACCGGAATCAGACATAAATACCTCTTAAATCTCAGGGGAGTTTTGCTCCTCCCCCTGCGAAGGGGGAGGAGCTTAAAAACTAAACCTCAACCACCGGGATCACATCTTCCACGGCGCTGCGCAGGCGCGCTTTCATGTCGCTGTAAGTCTGATGAGCGTAGTTCTCTGCCCAGCGCTGATCGGCGATCTGCTCGACTTTCACCGCGCAGTATTTGGTTTCCGGCGTTTTGGAAATCGGGTCGAGATTGTCCTGGGTCAGTTCATTACAGGCACCGATCCACCACTGATACGTCATGTACACCGCACCCGGGTTGATACGTTCGTTGTAGTTGGCGCGGGAAATGACTTTGCCACGGCGTGATGCCACCCAGACCAGTTGCTGATCACGGATACCCAGCGCCTGGGCGTCCACCGGGTGCATCTGCACGAAGCCCGGTTCATCAGCCAGCGTTTGCAATGCCGCACAGTTACCGGTCATTGAACGGCAGGAGTAGTGACCGACTTCACGCACGGTACACAACACCAGCGGATAATCGCCGTCCGGCACTTCAGCCGGTGCGCGCCACGGTGCGGCAAACAACTGGCCTTTACCGGTCGGGGTATCGAAGTGATTGTCGGCATACAGATATGGCGTCCCCGGGCTTTCAAGCGTGGTACAAGGCCACTGCACGTGTCCCAGTTCGCCCATTTTTTCGTAGGTGGCGCCGTAAAACAGCGGACACAGGCTGCGCATTTCGTCCCAGATTTCCTGGTTATCGTTGTAATGCATCGGATAACCCATTTCGGTCGCCAGCAGGCTGATAATGTCCCAGTCGCGCTTGACGTTATATTTTGGTTCGATGGCTTTCTCGAAGCGCTGGAAGCCACGGTCTGCGCAGGAGAAGACACCGCCGTGTTCGCCCCAGGAAGTGGCCGGTAAAATCACGTCGGCCTGCTCGGCGGTTTTGGTCATGAAGATGTCCTGAACCACCACGAATTCCAGTGCTTCAAAGCCTTTGCGCACCAGACCTAAATCGGCTTCGGTCTGCAACGGATCTTCACCCATGATGTAATAGGCTTTAACTTTGCCTTCAAGGGCCAGATGCGGGATTTCCGTGATACGGTGACCGACTTCGGTGTCCATCTGATTCACGTCAATGCCCCAGGCATCGGCGAATTTCGCGCGAACTTTCGGATCAGTGACGGACTGATAGCCCGGGAATTCATTCGGCAGCACGCCCATATCACAGGCACCCTGCACATTATTCTGACCGCGTACCGGTCCGACGCCGACGTTGGCGCGGCCAAGATTACCGGTCAGCAAAGCCAGCCCTGCCAGACCTTTTACCACGTCAACCGCCTGACCAAACTGGGTGACGCCCATGCCCCACATGATGGTGGCTGAAGGTGCAGCGGCGTAAGTGCGCATCGCCTGACGGATTTGCTGCGCAGAAACACCGGTCTGTTCTGCCACGGCTTCCGGTGAGTAATCCGCCACATTTTTGCGGTATTCCTCAAAGCCTTCGGTGTATTTCGCGACATAGTCATGGTCATACAGATCTTCTTCGATCAACACGTGGGCAAAGGCATTCACCAGCGCCATGTTGCAGCCGTTTTTGATTTGCAGATGCTGATCGGCAATACGTGCGGTTTCGATGCGGCGCGGGTCGCAGACGATGATCTGCGCGCCTTTTTCTTTCGCTTTGATCACACGGCGCGCGACGATGGGATGGGAATCCGCGCAGTTATAGCCGAACACCAGCAGACATTTTGAGTTTTCGATATCGCCGATGGAATTACTCATCGCGCCGTTACCGAGCGTGGCCTGCAAACCGGCCACCGACGGGCCGTGACACACGCGGGCGCAGCAGTCGACGTTATTGGTGCCGATCACTGCACGGGCAAATTTCTGCATCACATAGTTGGTTTCATTGCCGGTCCCGCGGGAAGAACCGGTGGTCATAATGGAACGCGGACCGTGTTTTTGTTTAATGTCTTTCAGGCGCTGTGCGGTGTAACGGATGGCTTCATCCCAGCTGACGGCTTCGAATTTTCCGCCTTTCTGGCGGCGGATGAGCGGCTGGGTCAGGCGCGGGGTCAGCAGTTTGGTGTCATTGAGAAAATCCCAGCCGTAATAGCCTTTCAGGCACAGTTCGCCCTGATTGGTGACGCCGTTCGCGGCTTCCGCACGGATGATTTTTCCGTTATCTACAACCAGATTCAATTTACATCCGGCGCCGCAATACGGGCAGACAGTGGTGACTTTTTTCATGGTCTTGCTTCCTTAATCCGGGGTTAAAACAGCAACGGGGAGGTGCTGTCGAGCGCAGCGCGGCGGCGTTTTTCTGCGTTCATTTCCTGTAAGTGGTTACGGTCGATAGCGAAAAGTGCCTTGGTCGGGCAGATTTCCATACAGGCCGGGCCTTCAGCGCGGGTGTGGCACAGGTCGCATTTGTGCGCCTCGGCTTTATCCGAGGTGGTGACCATCGCCGCGCCGTTCTGGCGGAAAACGGGTTTGGTGACGACTTCCATGGCGCCGTACGGGCAGGCGACAACGCAGGTCTTACAGCCGATGCAGCGTTCCTGCATCACCTGTACATGATCTCCGGTGCGAAGAATGGCGCCGTTCGGACAGACGTTGGCACAGGGCGCATCTTCACACTGGCGACACATCACCGGTGTACTGAGATTGACACCTTTAATGACGTGCAGACGCGGTGCGAATGTCGCGGCGTTGAGCAGCGAGATATCCTGCGATTCACTGTGAGCCATCACGCAGGCAATTTCACAGGTACGACAGCCGATGCATTTTTTAGGGTCGGCGATGATAAACCGGTTCATTTTTCTCTCCAAATCCCCGTCGTCCTTGACATCGCAGGTGCGTTGGCTGCGTTCACTCGCCCGAATCACTGACTCATGTCAGCTCATCGGGACTCCTTCGCTTGCCGCCTTCCTGCCATGCCAATGCCTTAGGGGATTTCAGTGTGCTTTTAATTCAGGGGGTTAAAAGTTTTCATCTACTTCTATACATAAAACGTGCCAGTTTCGGGTGCTTGTTTTTATCTATGTATTTCAGTTGGTTATATAAAAATGACGTAACGATGACGAAATGTCGGGCTGATGTCATGTCTGTTTCGTCACCGCATCGACAGTTATGTCGACAGCCGCTGTCAGAGGCTTTCGGGCCGGAAAGGGGCGATTCCCAGCCCCTGCTCCAGCGCAGGCAATAGCTGATACAGGCGGTTCACGGCCTGTTCAACGGCGGCACTCATCGGGAAGTAAAAAGCCACCACGTCCGGCTGAATGCCGACAAAGGTGATCTGCGGGATGTCTTCACGCAATTGCTGAATAAGGAACGTCAGCGGCAGATTGTGGGTGGTCATCATGAACATCTCAGCGATGTCATCTTCATCGATAATGCGCATTTCACCGGGTGTCAGCCCCATGTCGGTGGCATCGACAATCACCAGATGCGCAGGCCGCAGTTCGCGTAAATAACCGATGTCGTTCTCTGGTGCCGCACCGCCGTCAACCACAGTCCAGCCGGACAGCGGTTTTTCAGCGCACAGTTCGGCCAGCCGCGGGCCGGCACCGTCGTCGCCCATCATGCTGTTGCCCACGCACAGCAATGCATAGCGGGAGGATAAATCAGGCATCGTATCTCCTGACCATCAGGTACATGGCGGGGTCGTTTTCAATCTGGGCAAGCAGGGTGATCAGCGCATCGCTCCAGCCCTGTTGCGTATCACTCATGTACGGGCGGGCAGCGCTCAGCGCCAGCGCCAGCAGGTGGGTGTGGCTGCTGTCGATAATGATCTCTCCGAAACGCTGCACACCGGCCAGTTTTCGATATGCTTCGCTGTTTTCGGGCAGGCAGTCAATCCAGTGCATATACCCGTCGAGAGGGCATTCGAGACGGGATTTCAGGCAGTCGATCACCCCGAGGTGATGGCCGATCGCCAGGCTGTAATACACCACTTCCTGCACTTTTTGCGAACTGCGTTTCAGGGCGCTTTTCTCATCGACAAACTTGCTGCTCAGCGAATAGAAAATCACTTTGTTCTTGTCCGGCTGATGACCGGCGTAGGGTTGATGTCGCGCGTAGCGCTGGTCGTTGACGGAGGTCATCACAGGTGTACCTCGCCACGCAGAACCTGCTGATAAATGTGCAGCAGGTTGCCGATAATTTCGTTGAGACGCAGATCGCCTTGTTCTTCAAGATATGCAGAAATGCGCTGTTCCACGGGTTGTAAGCCGGGCGCGGCCACGATATCCATAAAGGTGTCGGCAATCTGGCGGCCATAACGGTAACCGGCCATCCGGCGCGCTTCGCGGTCCAGCAACACGCGCAGCGGCTGCGGTAAATCCGGGTGCAGCAGCAGAGCTGGTTCGGTGGCCGCCTCATCGTGTTGCTGGCCTTTGATCTTCTGATCCAGCAAACCCAGAGCCATCGCAAAACCATAAATGGTGGCGGCCGGTGTCGGCGGGCAACCCGGAATATACACATCCACCGGCACGATTTTGTCAGTGCCGCCCCACACGCAATACAGATCGTGGAAGATGCCGCCGCTGTTGCCGCAGGCGCCGTAGGAAATGCAGATTTTCGGATCCGGCGCAGAATCCCAGGCGCGCAGCGCCGGAATACGCATGGCGCGGGTCACGGCACCGGTGAACAGCAAAATGTCTGCGTGGCGCGGCGACGGGACCACTTTAATCCCAAAGCGTTCGGCGTCGAACAGCGGGGAAATGGCGGCGAAAATCTCAATTTCACAGCCGTTACAGCCGCCGCAGTCCACGCGGTAAACGTAAGCTGAGCGGCGGATGCTGTGAAGCAGTGTGGATTTCAGTTTGGCAATGCTTTCATCCAGCGTGACGGGTACCGGCAGGCCATTTTCGTCACGCGGAGCAATCAGGTTATGACTCATGAATGAGCCTCCGTGGTCATGTGCCGGCCAATATCAATACGGTCGGAGGAAGAAAGGCTGTGCAGTTTTTTGCATTCGGGGCAGGTTTCATACTGCTCCCGGCGGTCAGCAACTTGCCTGTCACTCAGGGCGGCGCTTTCCTGCAACAGGCTGAGTGCGAAGTCGATTTCCTTTTGTACCGCGTAAGGTTTGCCGCAGGCACGGCAGTGACAGATGGGGAAATCCGCGGTCTCAAACAGGTCTTCTTTACGCCAGACTGCCAGTTCAAATTCCTGCGACAGTCTGATGGCCGCCGTCGGGCAGACTTCCTCGCAGCGGGCGCAGAAAATGCAGCGGCCTAAGAACAGCTGCCAGCGGAGGGTTTCGCCGTCTTCTGCCGTGGTCATGGTCAGCGCGTTAGACGGGCAGGCGTTGGCACACGCGCCGCAGGCAATACACTGCTGTGCGGTGTATTGCGGTTTGCCGCGAAAATTCGCTGCCAGATCCAGCGGCTTAAACGGATAAGCCACGGTTGCGGTGCCGGTTTTAAGCACTTTTTTAATCAGTTTCAGCATGATGGGAGCAGCTCCTCAAAGCGGCGAATTTTTGCGTTCGATGCCGTAGCGTTCGATCTCTTTGTAAGGCACGACGATGGACGTTTTCTTACGCACATCGACAACCGTCATGCGGTCGGTGCAGGAATAACAAGGATCGAGACTGCCGATAATCAGCGGCGCATCGGAGACCGTATTGCCGCGCAACATGTAACGCAGCGTCGGCCAGTTGGCGTAAGTCGCCGCACGGCAACGCCAGCGGAACAGCTTTTGGTTGTCGCCGGTCATGCTCCAGTGAATGTCGTCACCGCGTGGCGCTTCAGCAAAGCCGAGGGCAAAACGGTGCGGGATATAATTGAAACCTTCTACCGCCAGCGGGCCACCCGGCAGGCTTTGCAGACCGAACTCGATCATATTCAGGGCGTTAAACACTTCGTGGATGCGCACTTTCAGGCGGGAATAAACGTCGTTACCGGTTTCGCTGCACAGTTCAAATGGCAGTTTGGCGTAACCGGCATAAGGGTGATCCTGGCGCATATCGCGGCGGTGACCGCTGCCACGCACCATCGGGCCGACGTTACTGAAATCGCGCGCCACCTGCGGATCCAGAATACCGACGCCGATGCTGCGCTGCCGGGTATTCGGCGTACTGAGCAGGATATCCACCAGCTCGTTAAGATCCCGGCGCATGCTGCCCGCCAGCGCAATGGTGGCGATCATGTCGTCTTTGAGGATGTCACGGCGGATGCCGCCGATCAGGTTCATGCCGTAGGTTTTACGCGCGCCGGTCAGGATTTCTGCCATCTTCATCGACTGTTCACGGACGCGGAAAAACTGCATGAAACCGGAATCAAAACCGACAAAATGACAGGCAAGCCCGAGGTTCAGCAGATGGCTGTGCAGACGTTCGACTTCCAGCAGAATAGAACGGATCATCTGGGCGCGTTCCGGCACCACGATACCCATCGCGTTTTCGACCGAAGAGGTGTACGCCACGCTGTGCGTGAAGCCGCAGATGCCGCAAACGCGGTCTGAGAGGAAGGTGACTTCGTTGTAGCCCATGCGGGTTTCGGCCAGTTTCTCCATGCCTCGGTGCACGTAAAACAGCCGGTAATCGGCATCGATAATGTCTTCACCGTCAACGAACAGACGAAAGTGTCCCGGTTCGTCAGAAGTGACGTGCAGCGGACCAATCGGCACAATTTTGCTGCCTTCTTTGGCTTCGGAAATAAACGGATAGGTTTCTTCGTCCGTGGTGGGTGCCGGGCGCTGGCGGTAATCCATCGCATCTTTGCGCAGCGGGTATAAATCGTCCGGCCAGTCATCCGGCAGCACCAGACGGCGTTCGTCCGGCAACCCGACCGGGCGCAACCCGTACATATCACGCACTTCACGTTCGCCCCAGACCGCTGCCGGTACGCGCGGTGTCACGGAAGGGAATTCCAGCGACACAGGATCCACTTCGGCGCGCACGGTGATCCAGCACTTCACGCCTTTTTCCATCGACAGCACGTAATACAGCGCGTAGTTGCCGCACAACGTACGTTCGTCATTGCCGAATAACACGGAAAGCCAGCCACCCTGCTGGTAATACAGCCATTCGACCACTTCCGGCAGCCAGTTCAGCCTGATGGTGACGGTCGCCTGTGTGTCGGTCTGCCATTCACTGCCTAAGATCGCCGACGGAAACTGCTTCGCCAGCGCGGCCAGATACTCTTTACCGACCGGGTTTTGATTTAATGCGGTATTGAACTCACTCATTACAAAGCCTCTTCCCGCCGCAGCGGGACAAGAAAAATGTCAGGTCAGCCTGCGACCAGCCAGGAAACCAGCGCCAGAAACGCCAGCCCGAAACCCGCCCAGGTGGTGCGGGAAGTTTTAAGAAAGCGCAGACGGGCGACGCTGTTCTCGATGAGCGCCACCACAAATACCGCGATCAGCAGTTTCACCAGACACAGCACCACGGCGGTCAGCAACGTCAGCGGCGTGAGTTGCTCCGCCAGTCCGAACGGGAAAAACAGACCAAGGAATAGCTGCAACACCACCAGTTGTTTCAGGCTGATGCCGATTTTCAGCACGCCCAGCGCCGCGCCGGAGTATTCGGTCAGCGGGCCTTCCTGTAATTCCTGCTCGGCTTCCGCCATGTCGAACGGCAGCTTGCCCATTTCGATATAGGTCGCGAATGCACAGGCCAGACCGGCCAGAACGAGGGTTAAGGAAGACGACAGCGGCCAGTGCAGAACACGGGCGGCAATGGCGCCAAGCGAGGTGGAACCGGCGACCAGCGCCGCAATCCACAGCCCGAGCAGCAGAATGGGCTCGACCAGCACGCCAAGCACCGCTTCACGGCTGGCGCCGATGCCGGTGAAGGTGCTGCCGGTATCCAGCCCGGCGATGGCAAACACAAAACGCACCACGGCAAACAGGTAGATGACCGTGATCAGATCGCCCGCCGCGCCCATTGGCGACGCCAGCGTCACCACTGGCAGGGCGGTGGCGATCACCAGTAAGCCGCCGGTCAGCAGGTACGGCATGCTGCGAAACGCCGCACCGGCCGCAGCGGGTGCGACACTCTGGCGGGTCAGCAGTTTGGTGATATCACGGTATTCCTGTAACACGCCCGGTCCCTGACGGTTGTGCATCCGTGCGCGCATTACGCGGCTGAATCCGGCAAACAGCGGCGCGAGCGCCAGCAACGCAATCGCCTGAATCAGCGCCAGTGGCCACAACGAACCCGCGAGTAAGAATGAAGTGTTCATAGTCAGTTCCTCAGGCAAAAGCCACGACCAGCAACACGGCCAGTTCGATGAAAGCCAGACGACGGCAGAAGGCACCCAGCCAGCCACGGTGCAGCGCGGCCACCAGCGGAGCCGGTGTCATGTGCTGACGCAGGCGATAAAGCGGGGCAAACATCACGCGCAGCGGTTGGGCAAAACCCGTCGCTGTCACCACCATGTCAGCGGAATGGCCGTAGCCACAGGCCCAGGCATCGCCGCGTGAACGGTTTGGCAGACGGGAACCGCGCAATACCGTGGCGGCAATCCACGGCAGCAGCGGCATGCCCAGCAGCAGAATGGCGACCATCGGCGCGGATACCGCAGACGTGGCGGAAAACGCCGCGCCATGTCCGGCGGCCTGTAAGACAGGCACGTTCAGCACTGAGGCGGCAACGGCGGAGAAGTGCGGAATCAACCACGGCGAGGCGACACCGAAAACCACACACAACAGCGCCAGCAATACGCTGCTGAGTGTCATCAGTCGCGGGGCAGGCGTGGCGTCTGCCGCCGCCGGACTGCGTGGTGTGCCTAAGAAAGTGACGCCGAAAACTTTGGCAATACACATCAGCGCCAGCGCACCGGTCAGGGCCAGACCGACCGCCAGCAGCGGCCCGAGCAGACGTGCGATAAACACGTGACCCGCACTCAGCTGGAACAGCGACTGATACAGCAGCCATTCGCTGGCAAAGCCGTTCAGCGGCGGCAGGGCAGCCATCGACATCAGGGCAATCAGCATCGACACGGCGGTCCACGGCATCAGACGGGCGATCCCGCCGAGTTTTTCCATGTCCTTAATGCCGGTCTGCATTTCGATTTCACCGGCACCGAGGAACAGCGCGGTTTTAAACAACCCGTGATTAAACAGGTGAAACAATCCGGCCAGCAGGGCGAGCGAAGCCAGCAGCGGCAGATTCAGCGCCACGCCCACCATGGCGCCGCCGATGCCGAGCAAAATAATCCCGACGTTTTCCAGCGTGTGATAGGCCAGCAGACGGCGGATATCGTGCTCCATCAGCGCGTACAGGCCGCCGATAAATGCGGTCAGGATTGCCAGAAGCAATACCATCAGGCCCCACCAGAGTGGCGGTGCGCCGAGCAAGTCCAGACCGACTTTTACGATGCCAATAATGCCGATTTTCATCAGCGCCGAAGAGAACAGGGCAGCGGCGTGGGCGGGGGCGCTGGAATGCGACTGCGGCACCCAGGCGTGCAGCGGGATAATCCCGGCGTAGAGTCCGAAACCGGCCAGTGCCAGCAGGAAAGCCAGCGATTTAATGCCTGGCGTAAACGTGGTGTGGCGAAGAACCTCAAAATCCAGACTGCCGCTGGCGTGATGCAGCAGCGCAAACGCCAGGATCAGACACAGCGTGCCGAGGCGGCCGGATAAAAACTGATTCAGACCGGCACGGCGGCTTTTCACATCGTCGGCTTGTACGATCATGAAATACGCACACAGCGCGGCCATTTCCATCATCAGGATCAGTTCAGCCGCATTGGCGGAAATCGCCGCGGCAGTCAGCGCCGCCAGCAGCAGATTGCATAACAACCCGGTACGGGCGCGCTGGCGCGGACGGGCATTCGCCAGCCATGCGCAGGCATACAGGCTGCTGAACAAGGCCGTTACCGACATCGCCAGTAACAACAATGCATTCAGCGGGCTGAAGCTGGCGCGGTAAGGCAGAACCGGCAGTGTAAGGGTCACCGGTGCGCCACTGTTTACCATCTGGACCGCCGCAATAATAACCGCCGCGGATGCCACCATGCTGCCAGCGCCTGAAATCAGGCTGCTTAATTTCGCGGCTCCTGCCAGTAACCCGCAGATAATGCCGCTGAAAACCCAGACCAGCAGCGCCAGCGTCAACAGTGATGCCGGATCCAACGTTAATAGTGCCGTCATTGTTTGGCCTCCGTGTCAGGCGCACTAAAGGATGTCAGCCCGGCCGGGAATACATTCATCGCATTCAGGCGTTTTTGCTGGCTGGCATTGTCAGACAGACTGGCCGTGATAAGCCGGATGGCCTGTGTGGGACAGGTCTTGATGCATGCCGGACCCTCAGGGCTGAAGCTGCATAAATCGCATTTCACTGCCACCGCGCGAACCCCCGGCACACAATCCAGGAAAGGGCTGATCGCACGTGGCGGGCGCGGCGCGGGCGGCGCTTTTGAGGTGTTACAGTCGACGGGCATGTCCAGCGGCGTGCTGCCGGAAAAGGTGATGGCACCGAACGGGCAGGCAAGCCCGCACAGTTTGCAACTGACGCAGAGGCTTTCATTGAGATGAATCGCGTCGTTTTCACGGGTGATAGCATTAACCGGACACACCTGCGCGCAGGGGGCATCTTCACACTGGTGACACATCACCGGCGCGGAATCCAGACGGTTTCGCATCACCTGCAAACGGGGGGCAGATTGTAAACCGTGACGCTGGTGTTCCTGCGAACAACTGGCCATACAGGTATTGCAGCCAATACAAAGTTTCGGATCAGCTATCACATATTGATTCATGGCATTTTTAAAGCTCATGAAGTCTCCTTGGTATTTCGTCAAAGGTGACGAAATCGGCACTTAAATTGACATTTCGACATTTATGTCGGAATAGATCCCAGTAAAAAAACGGCAATGAAAAACATTCCTGTTATGCCGGTGTGATAATGTATTTCTGAATGTAAATCAGGCGTGGTCGAGTAATTTATCGAGTTGCGAATGAATGGGCTGATTAGTTTTCAGTGAGTCGAAAATACACTGATAAATAGCCGATATTTTATTGAGATAATGTTCCAGTACGGCGTTCTTATCTTTAATATCCACGGTGCCATCCACCCGGCCTTCTTCACTCAGCGTGGCGTGTGCAAACGCTCTGAAGTCGGGTTCTTCACCGCTGTGCGCCATGTTCAGGCTGTAAACGATATCCTGACTGTAGAAGTCGTCGCTGAGATGAATACTGACGGAAAAATGGTTAAACAGGGTGAAGCGGATATCCTGATCTTCGCCGCAACTGAATTCATGGTTTATCTTTTTATTTGAATGGGTTATGGCCTGTGTCAGGCTGTTCTGATACAGGCGCCATTGTGATTTCAGATGGCTGTTTTTGCTGGCTATATAATCCGCTTTACTGGTCAGTTCGCTGAGAGTGCTCATTGTCATTACCCGTTATTGAGGTGTGCGTAGGTGCCTTTCCGGTCCGTCTTTATGCAGAAAGTGACGACGAAAATACGGCGCATACATCCCTGCTGGCATAAAACGTGCCAGTTTCCGGTTTTGTTTAAGAACTGCTTTATTATTAAAAGGTTAAGATATTTAAAACCTGTGTGCCCGGTCGCATGAAAAACATAATGACATGTCGATGACACGGTATTTCGACATATATGACGGACTGCGCCGGGATTATTTCGCTATCCGGTTTTCTTCTCCGTGTCTCCGTGTCGAAAAATTGTGGCATCAATATTGCTACTTACCTTCCCATGCGCTGTTTATTAATCTCCTGACGGAGAGGGAAATAATGCACGAGATTACGTTGTGCCAGAACGCCGTGGAAATAATGCAACAGTTTGGACGGCAAAATAATGCCCGGAGAATTACGGCGGTATGGATGGAAATTGGCGCGTTTTCCTGCGTCGAACCTGAAGCGGTGCAATTTTGCTTCGAACTGGCGTGCCGCGAAACACTCGCTGAAGGCTGTGAATTGCATCTCCACACACCGGCGGCAGAAAGCTGGTGCTACACGTGCCAGCAGGACATCACTTTACTCAGCCCCGGCGTGCTGCTGTGTCCGCACTGTGGCGGACGTGATGTGCGGGTGGTGGCCGATGACGGCATGAAAATTAAACGAATCGAAATCGAATAACGGGCATCCGATGTGCCCGGGGAGAAAGCTATGTGCAGTACCTGCGGTTGTGCCAGCGGCGAACTTCGTATCGAAGGCGTCAGCCCTGAACACACTCATCACCATTCCCATGATCACGATGATTCACATGATCATCGCCACGGTCTGCCGTTTGCACCGCGACGCCTGGTGGACATCGAAATGGACGTGCTGGCGAAGAATAACCATATCGCTGCCCATAACCGCGAGCATTTTGCGGCGGCGGGCATTCTGGCACTGAATCTGGTGTCCAGCCCCGGCTCCGGTAAAACGACCCTGCTGACCAGCACCCTGACCCGGCTGGCACCGTATTTCGACTGCGCGGTGATAGAAGGCGATCAGCAAACCACTCACGATGCCGATCGTATCCGCGCCACCGGCGTCCCGGCGATCCAGGTGAATACCGGTAAAGGCTGCCATCTGGATGCGCAAATGGTTCATGATGCGCTGCATCAGCTGTCGCCAAACAATAACAGCCTGTTGTTTATCGAAAATGTCGGCAATCTGGTGTGTCCGGCCAGTTTTGATCTCGGTGAATTGCACAAAGTGGCGGTGCTGTCCGTCACGGAAGGCGAGGACAAGCCGCTGAAATATCCGCATATGTTTGCCGCATCGCGCCTTATGGTCCTCAATAAAATCGACCTGTTGCCGTATGTCAGTTTTGACGTCGAAGCCTGTATTGCCAATGCGCGCCAGGTCAATCCGCAGATTGAAGTGATCCGGCTTTCTGCCACTACCGGCGAAGGTATGGAGCAGTGGCTGGTCTGGCTGGAGCAGCAACGATGTGCATAGGCATTCCGGGACAAATCGTCGCGCTGCATGACCAGCAGCCTGATCACGCCTGGGCAGAAGTCTGCGGTCTGCGCCGCGAAGTGAATATTGCGCTGGTGTGCGACGGCCAGCCACAAACGCTGATCGGCGGCTGGGTGTTAATCCACGTCGGTTTTGCATTGAGCAAACTTGATGAACAGGAAGCACAAGAAACGCTGGCTGCGCTGCACGCGATGGAAGAAGTAGAAGCCGATGTCGCCCTGTTTCTCGGTGCGGGAGAGGCCCGATAATGCGTTTTGTTGATGAATTCCGTGATCCGAAACTGGCGAAAACGCTGATTGAACGGCTGCATCAGCGGGCGGCATTACTGCCTTACACCGCTGAAAAACCCATGCAGATTATGGAAGTGTGCGGCGGCCATACCCATGCCATTTTCAAATTCGGGCTGGATAAACTGCTGCCCCCGCAACTGGAATTTATCCACGGGCCGGGGTGTCCGGTGTGCGTGTTACCGATGGGGCGTATCGATGCCTGCTGTGAAATTGCCGCACATCCCGACGTGATTTTCTGCACCTTTGGCGACGCGCTGCGCGTGCCCGGCAAGCAAGGCTCGCTGTTGCAGGCGCGCGAACGGGGTGCCGATGTGCGTGTGGTTTATTCCCCGCTGGATACGCTGAAACTGGCCCGTGCAAATCCGGCACGTCAGGTGGTGTTTTTCGCCCTCGGTTTTGAAACCACGCTGCCGGTTACCGCTGTCACGCTGCAACAGGCACGGCGCGAACGTCTGCCCAATTTCAGCGTGTTCTGTCAGCACATCAGCCTGATGCCGACCTTACGCAGCCTGCTCTCGCAGGATGATGTGCGGATTGATGCTTTTCTGGCTCCCGGTCACGTCAGCATGGTGACGGGCACCGCACCTTATCATTTCATCAATGAAGAATTCGGCAAGCCACTGGTGATCAGCGGCTTTGAGCCACTCGATATGCTGCAAAGCGTGCTGATGCTGGTGGAACAAGTTTGCGAGGCATCGTGTAAAACGGAAAACCAGTATCGCCGCGTGGTGCCGGAAGAGGGTAACCTGCTGGCACAGGAAGCGATGCGCGAAGTGTTTACGCTTGCCGGTAGCAGCGAGTGGCGCGGTCTGGGCGTGATTGAAGCCTCAGGGATTTCCCTGGCCCCCGCCTATGCCTCATTTGATGCAGAGCGGCGCTTTAACCCGCAGGCACAACCGGTAGCGGACGATCCCCGCTCCCGTTGCGGTGAAGTGCTGACCGGGCGCTGCAAGCCGCATGAGTGCCCGCTGTTTGGCACCGCTTGTACGCCACATAATGCATTTGGTGCGCTGATGGTGTCTTCTGAAGGTGCGTGCGCGGCGTGGTATCAGTACCGGCATCAGGAAACGGCAATGGCGGATAAACCGCAGCAAAAGCATCAACAGCAGAAGGTAAGTCAGGATGAGTGATCGCAAAGAAGTCGTCACAATGGCGCATGGCAGCGGCGGCCGCGCCATGCAACAGATGATCGAACAGATGTTCATCAGCGCATTTGATAATCCCTGGCTTAACGAACGGGAAGATGGCGCACGATTGTCACTTGCCAGCCTGAGTGCACAGGGCGACCGGCTGGCGTTTACCACGGACAGTTACGTGATTGATCCCATCTTTTTCCCCGGCGGCAATATCGGCAAGCTGGCGGTGTGCGGCACGGCAAACGATCTGGCGGTCTGCGGGGCGACACCCGCCTATCTTTCCTGCGGTTTTATTCTGGAAGAAGGGTTAGCGCTGGATGACTTACAAAAAATAGTCAGCGCGATGGCGCAGACCGCGCATGCTGCGGGCATTGCCATTGTGACCGGCGATACCAAGGTCGTGCAGCGAGGTGCCGCCGACAAAATCTTTATTAATACCGCCGGGATCGGCGTGATCCCAACGGCCGTTAACTGGGCCGCCGGTACGATAAAAGCAGGCGATAAAGTGATCGTCAGCGGGACGCTCGGCGATCATGGTGCGGCGATCCTCAATCTGCGTGAAAAGCTGGGGATGGATCTGGGCGTGGAAAGTGACTGCGCGGTGCTTGCGCCGATGATCGCACCACTGCGACCGCTGGCTGGCGTGCATGCCTTACGTGATGCCACGCGCGGCGGGGTGAATGCGATTTTGCATGAATTCAGCGCCGCCAGTGGTTTTGGGATATGTATCGACGAAACCGCGTTGCCGGTGAAACCGGCTGTGCGTGGCATCTGTGAATTACTGGGGCTGGAACCGCTGAATTTTGCCAATGAAGGCAAACTGGTGATCGTCGTGTCGGACCGGGCTGAAGAGCAGGTGCTGAACCTGTTACGCAGCCATCCGCTGGGCGCTGATGCGGCGACTATCGGCGAGGTGACGATAAGTCCGCAGGTGTGTCTGCGCGGCGCGCTGGGTGTTTCCCGCCAGTTAATGTTGCCCCATGCGGAGCCATTACCCCGCATTTGTTGATCTCGTCAGGGGAGCGCGCCGCCGCGAAGGCGTAAACTTTCTTAATCGTTTCTTCAAAAACGCTTTACATCAAAAGCCAGAGCCCACGGTATGCAGAGTGCAACAATGAGCACCACAAAACACAAAGGATTACTGGAACTGACGCGCACATTGCTGCTGCAACAGAACATGACTTCGCTGCTGGAAACCCTGACGCAAGTGGTGCAGAGCGCCGGTATTGCGGAGGCTGTGACGCTGGTGTTGTTCGACAATAACAGCGAACGCGTCAGTTTTTATGGCATCGATCCGCATCATCAGCCGGTCAGTTATGAAGATGAAACGCTGCTGGCGACCGGGCCGGTACATGCCTTACTGAGCAATCCTAAAACGCAGGTCTGGCGCAGTGAAGCGTTGCATCTGCGCTATCCGCAACTGGCGGCGCTGAACCTGTATCCGGCGTTTACCGATTATTGTCTGGTGCCTCTGCTGGCCTCTTCCGGCTTGCTGGGGGGCTGTGAGTTTACCCGTCAGCACGCGACCCCGTTCAGTGAGGAAGACAAGAACGGTCTTTATGAGCTTTGTACGCTGGCGGCCATTGCGGTCGAACAAATCCAGTTGCGCGAAAGCGCCTCGCTCCAGCAATCCCTGCTGCGCCATGAACGTGACGATTTCCGCATTCTGGTGGATATCACCAACGCCGTCCTGTCCAAGCTGGATCTCGACGAACTGACCGGCGAAATCGCCAAGACTATTCACCATTTCTTTCACATTAATGCCATCAGCATTGTGTTGTGTGATGCCGATAAAGACAGCGAACAGGCCAGTGTTTACGCGACACATTATGTGCAAACGCACGTCGCGGAGCGTGAACAGTCGCGCATGACGCTGGAGGGTTCCCTGGAACAGCAGGTGATGAAAAATGGCGAAATGTTGCTGACTAACGTGCGGTCCGCCGAAGAACCGGATAACGATGAAAGCACGTTGTTCCAGCTGTTATGGCGGGATCAGACCAAAACCCTGTGCATTCTGCCGCTACGTTTTGGTCATAAAACGCTGGGGGTGTTGAAACTGGCACAGTGCCAGCCGGATAACTTTAATTCCGCTAATCTGCGCGTGTTGCAGCAGATCGCCGAACGCATTGCAATTGCCGTGGATAACGCACTGGCCTATCAGGAAATTAAAAGCCTGAAGGAAAAACTGCAACACGAAAACCTGTATCTCACCGAGCAGATAAACAGCAATAACCCGGATTTCAGCGACATTGTCGGCCGCAGTTCCAGCATGTCGGCGGTGCTGAAACAGGTTGAGATCGTGGCGAAAAGCGACTGTTCTGTGCTGATCCTCGGCGAAACCGGCACCGGTAAAGAGCTGATCGCCCGTGCGATCCATAATCTCGGCGATCGTCGTGATCAGCGCATGGTGAAAATGAACTGCGCGGCCATGCCTGCCGGATTAATGGAAAGCGATTTATTCGGCCATGAAAAAGGCTCGTTTACCGGGGCTACCGCTCAGCGGATGGGGCGTTTTGAACTGGCTGATAAAGGCACCTTATTTCTCGATGAAGTGGGTGAAATTCCGATTGAACTGCAACCCAAGTTGCTGCGCATTTTGCAGGAGCAGGAGTTCGAGCGTGTCGGCGGCAATAAACTGATTTCGGTGGATGTGCGGATGATCGCTGCGACCAACCGCGACCTGTGCCAGATGGTTGCCGATAAAGAATTCCGCAGTGATTTGTATTACCGGCTGAATGTGTTCCCGATTGTCATCCCGCCGTTGCGTGAGCGCCCTGAAGACATTCCGCAACTGGTGAAATTCCTGACCTATAAAATCGCCAAGCGCATGAAACGCACCATCGACAGTATTCCCGCCGAGACCTTGCGTTTATTAAGCCGGATGCCCTGGCCGGGCAATGTGCGCGAACTGGAAAATGTTATTGAACGCGCTGTGCTGCTGACCCGCGGAACGGTGCTGGATTTACAACTTCCTGAGCTGAATTATCCGTTGCCGGTGTCTCAGCCGGAGAGGGTGATGCCCGCGCCTGATACAGCGCCCGCCCCGCATTTGAATGAGGAAGACGAGCGCGAACGTATTCTTCAGGTACTTAAGGAGACCAACGGTGTGGTCGCCGGTCCGCGTGGTGCGGCACAACGTCTGGGATTAAAACGTACGACGTTGTTGTCGAGAATGAAAAAATTGGGGATTGCCGCGCATTAACCGATTCAGACTGCTTTTACCGCACCGGACAATGAAATATGGCCGATGCGGTAATGCTGCCCGTCGCCTGCCAGCGGATTTCTCCCCGCCGTAAAATGGATTTTCTTCCAGTTTGTCGTGTCCCAGGCGGTGACGTCGATAAGTCTGTCGCTCACCGTTTGCTCACTGAATGGCGCAAGGTCACTGAACGGTGCGATATCCGTTATCTCTCTTTTCGCATATACCGCCTCCGCGACGTTTCCGCTGACATGTGCCGTCAGCACCGGATAAACCCGGATCTGCGGCCAGCCGAAGGCGCCGGCGACGCCCTGAAAACCTGCACCTGAAATAAAACGGTTCATATCTGATACGTCCTGCCACAGGTAAAACGGCGCGTAGATATTTTCTGCGCTGCCGGTGTGCAGGCAGTTGCGGCGGGCATAGAGATAGGTTTTGAAAATAAGCCCTGCAAAACCGTCCGTCCGATATCCGTTATCCGCAATGCGCTTTTCAATAATGCCCATGTCGTAGTCCGCAGGCAGGGTAAAACTGTATTGCATGGCAATCATGACCGGGCTCCTTGCGCAATTCTGAACATTTCACCGTGACTGAACGACCAGTCTTCCGGCTGTGTAAAACTCACCACCACCATCACATCAGCCTGAGAAATTCCCAGTGTGAGGTGTAATTTTTCGGCCAGATGGTGGAACAGTTGCTGTTTCTGATAACCGTTACGCGGTTTGCCTGCGGTGATGTGAAACAGCAGAAAATCGTCTGAACGCCGGTCATTTTCACCGGCTAAATAGGTCGGGTTGATCACCCGCTGGTGGCGGCTGACCGGTTCGAATAACTGAAAACAATCATCTTTGGGCACGGAAAAGTGATCAACCAGCGCTTCCTGTAATATGGCTGAAATGGCATCCTGCCAGGCATCCGCGCGGTGGGCTGGTAAAGAAATTCGGCTAAAAGGCATCGGTTGTTCCTCCGGTTACGGGGCGCGGGTTACTGGTCATTGAGAGCGGCGAAGCGGCTCAGGGCGGATGCCGCTGCGGGCCAGCCGGCATAAAATGCCAGATGGGTGATCACTTCTGAAAGTTCGGCCTGTGAGACCCCGTTTTTTACCGCCAGGCTCAGATGAAAAGGCAGTTGTTCAACGCGATTGAGGGCAATCAGTGCGGCAACGGTGATCAGGCTGCGATCACGCGCAGACAATTCATTTCTTTTCCACAGATCGCCGAACAGCACCTGTTCCGTCAGTTCCGCAAATTTGGGCGTCAGACGCGCCATGGTATCCAGCGTCTGTGTTTGGGACGAGGTCGTGCTCATATCAGGCTCCTTTTTGTCGGTGTGAAAAGGAGCATAAGGCGTTATGATTATCCTGAATATCGAAAATAACAGCAGCATTAGTCCATAAAAACGGGATGATTAAGCATGGCGAAAAGACCGGTCACTTTTGATTCAGAAGCCTTGCGCAGTTTTGTTACCGGCATTGAGCTGGGGAGTTTTGTGCTGGCCGCCGACCGGCTGGGACGCTCCACATCTGCCGTCAGCGCACAGCTGAAAAAGCTGGAGCAACAGGCGGGCACGGAGCTGGTACAGAAATCCGGACGGCACCTGATCCTGACCGGACGCGGCGAAGTGATGCTGAGTTATGCGCGGCGGATCCTCAGCCTGAATGATGAGGCCAGCGCTGTGCTGCTCGCCAGTACGCTGAGTGGCAGCCTGAATCTGGGTATGCAGGAGGATTTCGGCGAAACCCTGTTACCGGCCATTCTCGGCACATTCACCCGTGCACATCCGCAGGTGCAGGTTTCCGCCAGTATTACCCGTAATCAGCAATTGCTGGACGGGATCCGGCATAACGAGTTTGATCTGGCGGTGTGCTGGCAGGCTGATGAAACGCCACTTTTCCCGTCAAGCCGCTCGCTCGGACGGATTCCGCTGCGCTGGATTGGCCCTGAAAGTTTCGACCTGAAGCACTATCAGGAAACCGGCGAACCGTTGCCCTTGCTGGTGTTCGAAGCGCCATGCCTGATGCGGAATGCCGCAACGACGGCGCTGGATAACGCCGGTATTGCGTGGCGGATAGCCTTCACCAGCCGCAGCCTGAGCGGGATTTGGGCGGCGATGTCGGCGGGGCTGGGGGTGACTGTTCGTACGGATTTCGGTATGCCATCAACCGTACGGATTTTGCAGGAATTGCCCGCGCCGGGTGAGGTGGGGATCAGCCTTCATCAGAGCCTGACGCCACCGGGCGAGGCGGCCGTCAGCCTGAGAGAGTCGATTGTCGGCTTCTTTACGCAGCAGCACTGAGCCGCTGTGACTATTTTTTAGCCGGTTGCTGACGATAATGTTCCAGACGTTCGCGAAAATAAGCGCGCAGATGTTCCGGCTGCTCCATCTCCACTTCTTCTGCGTTGACCGGCAGATGGTTGCGCTCACGCACCACGACAGTCCCGGCCGCCAGCCCGGCGCTGACTTTATCCATTTCCTCTTTACTCAGTCCTGCGAGTGCTTTGTTCATGGTTTCTCCTTTTGATTGTTCTGTTAGGTTGTCGGGCAAAGCCTCTATTCTACTGCGGTTCCGGCCAGTGTCTTTAACATGCCGTCAGCGAAATATGTCTCCAGCAACGCCGGGTCGGTTTTCTGATGTTCCGATGAAAGAAATTTGGCAATAGCGTTGCGATCATCTTCTCCCCAAATAAAGATTTTATCGGGATGATAAAAAGCATGTTTTTTTATTGAGGCATTATTGGTGATCAGTTTCTTATTAAAAGCCATGGCTTCGAGAGCACGCAGCGTTAATCCGCATTGATCCGGCTTGTTGATCTCAAGAACGACAGAAGCGCGTTTCAGCTTTTCAATATTTTGCTGATAACTGATTTTCTGATTGATACAACAGTCCGGGTAATCCGGGGTTCCGTTGCAATCGCCCACCAGATAAAAGTCGGTCTGGCAGTGATTCTGGCGCAATACCGGTGTCAGGTCGTTAATGAGTTTTGCCCGATAATCATCAAACCCGCCGACATAAAAGCATGAGCAGGATGACGGCGTATTTGCCGGTTCCGATTGCCACGCAGCCATGTTATGGCGGGTGAACGGCAAAAACTGGTCAACATAAGAAAGTCCGTATTTCCGGCAATCTTCGGGATCAAAACTGTAAATAACATCAAAAACAGCGGTGACCCGGTCGAGATAATTTTCGTCATGGGAAAGTAATTTCAGCCGACGTCTTTTAGACGTAAGCGCGGCCACTGAGTCGCGCAATACCAATATTTTTTTGCATTTGAGCAGGGAAAGTAAATCCAGCATCAGAAATGCGCTGTAGCCGTTACAAATGATGATGTCGCTTTCACGCACGTGGCGGAACTTGATAGCAATCTGAAATTTCCGGTGCCAGTGTTTGAGCCGCTTTCCCGGCAGCAAAGAGTGGACAGATTTAAAGTGTTTTTTGACGTGATAAATCGTATGCACATTAAATTCTTTTTTCAGTGCAGAGGTCATCATCCGTTCGTACTCTGAGTTCCATTCGATGAAATGTATTTTCGGTGGTTGCGAAAGATGGTTTTTCATTGTTTCTCCCTTTATGACCAAAGTTTAGCATTTTCAGTGCATAAAAGTGTTGATGCGGCCTGGAAAGCCATCCCATCTCACAACGGGTTTACAAAATCGCCAAAAACAGGCCATTATTTATCCTTCCCCTGACCGGAACGGAGCCTGAAAAATGACCCGAATGACAGCGAAAGATTTCCCGCCTGAACTCCTCGAATATTTTGATTTTTACGTGCACGGCAAAATGACCAAACGTGAGTTTCTTGATCTCTCGGCGAAGTTTGTGGCAGGCGGATTGTCGCTGGCTGCACTGACAACGCTGATGACGCCGAACTATGCCTACGCCGAACAGGTGCAATTCACTGATCCGGATATTGTGGCGGAATACATTCAGTATCCGTCGCCGCAGGGACACGGCAGCGTGAAAGGCTATCTGGTGCGTCCGGCCAAAGTGACCGGTAAAGTGCCTGGTGTGGTGGTGGTGCATGAAAATCGCGGGCTGAATCCGTATATCGAAGATGTCGCGCGGCGGGTGGCGAAAGCCGGATTTGTCGCGCTGGCGCCGGACGGGCTGAGTTCGGTCGGCGGTTATCCGGGCAATGATGAGAAAGGGCGCGAACTGCAAAAACACGTTGATCCGGCCAAACTGATGAACGACTTTTTTGCGGCGGTAGAATTTCTGATGCACCACGAGACTGGCACCGGCAAAGTCGGCATCACCGGTTTCTGTTACGGCGGTGGCGTGGCGAATGCGGCGGCGGTGGCTTACCCTGAACTGGCGGCCGCCGTGCCGTTCTACGGGCGTCAGCCGAAAGCGGAAGATGTGCCGCGTATCAAAGCGCCGTTATTGCTGCATTATGCTGAACTGGATAAACCCATTACCGAAGGCTGGCCGGCGTATGAAGCGGCGCTGAAGGCCAATAACAAAGTTTTTGAAGCGCATATTTATCCCGGCGTGAACCACGGTTTCCATAATGATTCGACGCCGCGTTATGACAAAGCGGCGGCGGATTTAGCGTGGGAAAGGACCATTGCCTGGTTTAAAAAGTACCTCGAACCGCAGACAGAACGCGCATAAAAGAAAAGGGCGGGATCGCAAAATCCCGCCCTTTTTTTACGTTTCAGATGTCCGTTACGATTTCAGAATGCCATCGAAATCCGAGGCATCATGGCGCTCTTCCAGTTGTTCATCACCCCAGGTGCGGTTCACAATGCGTCCGCGTTTCACCGCCGGACGGCCCGCCACTTCAGCCGCCCAGCGCTGGAAGTGCTTATAAGATTCGATGTCGAGGAACTTAGCCGATTCATACAGACCGCCCTGCGCCAGGCTGCCATACCAGGTGAAAATGGCGATATCAGCAATCGTGTATTCTTCCCCGGCAATAAAACGGTGTTCAGCAAGCTGACGGTCTAATACGTCGAGCTGGCGTTTGGCTTCCATCGTAAAGCGGTTAATGGCGTATTCGATTTTGACCGGCGCGTAATGGTAGAAATGACCGAAACCGCCGCCAAGATACGGCGCGGAACCTTGCAGCCAGAACAACCAGTTCAGGGTTTCAGTGCGACCGGCGAGATCTTTTGGCAGGAATTGGCCAAATTTTTCCGCCAGATACAGCAGGATGTTGCCGGATTCAAACACGCGGATTGGCGGTGTGGTTGAGTTATCCAGCAGCGCCGGGATTTTTGAGTTCGGATTGACGTCAACAAAGCCGCTGGAGAACTGATCGCCTTCATTGATGCGGATAATAAATGCATCGTATTCCGCACCGCTGATGCCCAGCGCCAGTAACTCTTCCAGCAGGATCGTCACTTTCTGGCCGTTCGGCGTGCCAAGGGAATAGAGCTGAAGCGGGTGCTTACCGACCGGCAGCGTTTTTTCGTGCGTCGGACCGGCTATCGGGCGGTTGATGTTCGAGAACTTGCTGACTTCATCTTTATTCCAGGTCCAGACTTCAGGGGGCTGATACTGTTCTGACATTGCATTCTCCGCATCTTTTTTTGAGGTTAAGACTCAAAAGTCTAGCAGGAGATAATCAATGGCGACGCTGAGAATGTGCCTTCGGGGCGCGGCTAACTGGCGGCAGGATACAACCCTTTGCGCTTCCATTTCACATCGGCCACTGACTGGCCGTTGTGAATTCTCCCCTGTAACAGCAAATTGAATTTCGCGCCGGTAGCGCGCATCAGGCGGCTTTGCAGAATATACACTGCCTCGGTGCCCAGCTCGCGGCACGGCAAATGCACGGCAGTGAAACTTTGTGCCGCTGATGTTTTCATGTCGTGCGCAAAATCGATACTCATCACCGAAATATCTTCCGGGACTTTAAATCCGTATTCGTTCAGGGCATCAATGGTGGCCTGTGCAATCTGATCGCCTCCGCATAAGATGGCTGACGGCATGGTTTCCCGTTTATGCCCCCGGAGATACTTCTCAATATTTTCTCTCGCCTGTTCCCCTCCGCTGCCATGATTGACCAGCAAATGCAGGGCTTCGTCGAACACCACATGGTGTTCAAGGCAGGCGCGTTTAAAGCCATCGAGGCGCTGCATCATGGTTTCACGACGCAGGTCGGTGAACAATAAAACGGGGCGGTGACCTCTGGTAAACAGATAGTTGGCAGCACTGTAACCGATGGAATAATGATCGGCAGAAACACAGTCCAGACGCATCTCGCTGTCCTTGGCGTTGATCATTACCACCGGTTTGTTAGATTCTGCTGCCAGCCGATACAGCATCACGTCATCAATACCGATAATGACAATGCCGTCGACATCCGGCTGATGAAGTGCCTGCATAAAAACAGCGATATCCGGTTCATTGACTGCCAGCGCGCATTTACGTATGTGAATATCAAAACGCGCAACTTCCGCCGTTATTTCCTGAATCACTTCATAATAATAACGATCTTCATGGGGAGAGAAGGCGGCGGGTGGCGCACAGAGCAACAGGCAATTCATTAACAAACGGCTGGCCGGAATGTCACGCAAAATACCCATTGTTCTGGCATGGGCAAATACTTTCTCTTTTGCCTGGAGACTGACATTGGCTTTCCCTGCCAGCACACGGGAAACGGTACTCGGAGAAAGCCCGGTTAACTCCGCTATTTGCCTGATTTTTAATTTTCCCGTCATTTTGTGATCAATGCCTCAAATGGAGATGGACTTATTGCCATGGTTAACTGGTTGTAATTCATGGGCTATTCAGCATGATAGCAAATTCCGCAAACGGCACTGCAATTCCTGTCACAAATAACAGTTGTTGGAAAAAAAAACCATTATTACTCTCCAGAATATAAACCTCAGAAACAAAAAATAAGGTATTTATCTGTGCTGAATCTATAAAGAATTCAACACGGTGACGCCCTTTATGCGGCTTAAATCCGCCAGCTGTTCGGTTAAATATAAGGAGTAAGAGAATGCTGAAAATAGC
This sequence comes from Rahnella sp. NRRL B-41462, assembly GCF_003263525.1. Taxonomy (NCBI): domain Bacteria; kingdom Pseudomonadati; phylum Pseudomonadota; class Gammaproteobacteria; order Enterobacterales; family Yersiniaceae; genus Rahnella; species Rahnella sp. NRRL B-41462. The sequence continues at coordinate 53,462 of NZ_JYDF01000062.1, forward strand.
CATTATTGGTACGGGTAATATTTCACATAACCATATTCAGGGATATTTAGAGTTTGCTGATCGTTGCCAGATTGTTGCGCTGGTAGATATTTATCCTGAAAAAGCGGAAGAGAAAAAACGGCATTATGGCCTGACGAACGCCAGGGTCTATGCCAGCCATGAGGAAATCCTTAATGATGCAGATATCGACATTTTTGACGTCTGCACGCCGCCGTATGTCCACGCCGAAATCTCGATTAATGCGCTGAACGCAGGCAAACACGTGTTGTGCGAAAAGCCGATGGCGGCGTCATTACAGGAATGCGACGCGATGATCAGCGCGGCGCAGGCGAGCGGGAAAACGCTGTCAATCATCGCGCAAAACCGTTTTACCGACGCGTTCTGGCGGCTGAAAAAAGTGCTCGATTCCGGTGAGACCGGCAAAGTGTGTCATGCGCAGGTGGATTCTTTCTGGTGGCGCGGTCATTCCTATTACGATTTGTGGTGGCGCGGCACCTGGGAAAAAGAAGCGGGCGGTTGCACGCTCAATCACGCCGTTCACCATATTGACGCGATTCAGTGGATGCTCGGTTTTCCCTCTGAAGTGGTCTCGATGATTACCAACGCTGCGCATGATAATGCCGAAGTGGAAGATCTCTCGGCGGCAATTTTCAAATATGACTCCGGCGCACTGACCCAACTGACGGCTTCCGTGGTGCATCACGGCGAAGATCAGAAGATTGTTATTCAGGGCGAGAAAGCGCGAATTTCAGCTCCGTGGGACAAATACGCCAGCATTTCTGCGCCGAACGGTTTCCCGATTGATGCGCGTGACACGGATCGTGAAAACCAGCTTGAAGACATTTACCAGTCGATTCCCAAACTCACTTATACCCTGCACACCGGCCAGATCGACAATTTCCTGACCGCACTGGAAACCGGTACCGCGCCGCTGATTGACGGCATTCAGGGCAAGCGTTCACTGGAACTGATTGCCGCGATTTATAAATCCGCCATTACCCGCAGCATTGTGTCACTGCCGTTGTCGCCGGAAGATCCGTTTTATCAGACCGGCGGGCTGGTTTCGCTGGCACCGCACTTTTACGAAAAATCAGCATCGGTGGAAAACTTCGCCAATGAAGATGCGATCCCTCTCGGCAAAAATATGGATAAAGGAGCCTGAACATGAGCAATAAAGACGGTATGAATTATGCGCCGGTAGGGAAACCGCAACCTGTGGTAAAGCCCGGTGAATTCGTGATTGCTGCTGCGGCCCTGGATCACGGGCATATCTACGGTATGTGTAACGGGTTGATCGAGGCGGGCGCCAGCCTGAAATGGGTTTACGATCCGGATCCGGTAAAAGTGGAGAAGTTTGTCGCCCAGTATCCGCAGGTTAAGGTCGCGGAGTCATTGCAGATACTCCTTGATGACCGTGAAGTGCAGATGATCGCGGGGGCGGGCATTCCGTCCGAACGCTGCGCGCTGGGGCTGAAAGTCATGGCAGCCGGGAAAGACTATTTCAGCGACAAAGCGCCGCTGACCACGCTGGAACAACTGGCGCAAGCGAAGGCCAAAGTGGCCGAGACCGGGCGCAAATATGCCGTGTATTACAGCGAACGCCTGCACGTAG
>NZ_JYDF01000063.1:0-14601 GCF_003263525.1 Rahnella sp. NRRL B-41462
GGTGGGGTTGTAGGGAAAAATGTTATCTGACTGCCCGTTTCTGAGGCAGTCAGAGGATATTAAGCCGGTGTGGTTAAAACCCGCGTTCTACCGTGATATAACCGCCAAAGCCTACAGAGCATTCATCATCATTTCTGAATGCCGATCCTATGAAGATATTTTCCTTTCCAGCGTTATCTTCAAAAGTGAATTTCACTATCAGGTTGTAGACATTCGCTTCAGTATACGTTGAATAATAATCCTTCCACGTCATTCCCGTTTGATCTTTCCCTGACTCGACCTGATCTTTTTTGGCAAGTTGAGCTGCCAAAGCAGGGGTTACTTTCGTTTTACTTATTAACGTCATGAGTGTTTTTTGGTTATTAACTGCTCCAACGTCAACATCTAATTCATACTGCATAGCATCTTTCATGGCAGATTCAATGTATGAACCAGGCTTCATGCAAATATCTTGTGGTTCCTGTGCCATTGTGCTGAATGCGACGCCATTCAGGAAAAAAAGAAGGATATATTTCATTTTACGGTTAACTCCCTGTCGCCGCTTGCCCATATTCTTTTCCTTTCAGTGAGACTGGTTACAATACAGCCACTTGATGCCTCGCCGGGGTGCTGACTGCTATCTCCATGAATTTTAAATGCGTCCCGTCCGCACATATTATTGCTGCTGGAAGGTGTCAGAGATAATGAGTATTTTCCGGTTCTATGGGAGGTATGAGGCGAACCAATCTGATAGCTACCTCTGGGTAAAGGTCCCCGGTCCTTAAGGCATTCCTGTGCCGGGTCATTTTTATAACCAGGTGCGCCAGCATAAGAACCGGTGAACTGATAAGTCCCGTCATGATAAAATTTCCGGGAGCTGACTTCATAAGTCCATGACATATATTATCCTTTATGCTCTTTCATTCCAGGTATCAGAATGGACTATATTTCCGCCCAGATAGTGCCAGATTATCTTTTCATAGCTTAATTCAACGTATTCATGATGAGTGTGGCGTTCGAATAATTCATTCTTGATGTCATGCATAAAAGGTTCGACAGATATAACCTTTACATTCTCTAATGTTACGCGGAAATATTCTTTCTCCTGTCCCCCATAATCAATGCAATAAAATTTAAACTCAGCATTCTTTAACGTCTGACCTGAAGAGACTGCTTTGTAGAGATAAGGGCTTGAGGCATCGACCTCCTTTTCAAACGCATAACTGCAATGGATACGTTTTGCGATGAGTTTCCCCGTCTGTGAATCGACGGGGACTTCAACTGCATGCATCAGTTCTAAAACCTCGATGCTGCCTTCTCTCTGAAGGATATCTACCGAACCTTTGATGTCTGTACCATCATCGTACTTAAGCCATAAATAAACAGGTATTGCCATTTTAACCTCCCGGAAAGTAATGAATGCCGGAAGCGAAATTACGCGCGTTGGAAGCAAGTTTCTTTTAAGTCCTAGTGCTTTAGGTATTTTTAAGACTGTTTGCAGAAAGGATTTTGCGTTTAAGCACGCAGAACGGCGGAGGTGTGATGAATTTGAAATCTACAGTAAGCAGAAAAGAAAAAACCCGGCAATCTTGAACCTAATAAGGCGGGATTGACGGGCTCTCCAAATTTGGGGACTTCAAAGAAAAGCAGTGGCACTAATTAAGACTCTGGCTAACTTTAAAAGTTCGTGTGAGGGGGCAAAAATTTAAAAAAATATTGATTTTTTTTTGCCCCATTACACTTCAATGAGTTACGTCATGCACCGGGCCAGATGATGACGATAAGCGTACCGGCGAGCGTCAGTAATACGTTAGCAATGGCATAGGTTCCTGCATAACCGAGTGCCGGAATGTTACTGCGTGCCGTGTCGCTGATGATTTCCATCGCCGGAGCGCAGGTTCGTGCACCCATGATGGCTCCGAACAGCAAAGCGCGGTTCATGCGTAAAACATATGCCCCGAAGATGAAGCAAATCACCACCGGCACCAGGCTGACAATCAGGCCGGAAAGCAGCATCTGGCCGCCTATTGCGCCGAGACCATTATTGATACCCGCACCGGCACTGAGGCCGACACCCGCCATAAACACCATCAGGCCAAACTCTTTCACCATATTTAGCGCGCCCTGCGGGATATAACCGAAAGTAGGGTGGTTGGCTCGCAGGAAGCCGAGCATGATCCCGGCGAACAGCAGTCCGGCGGCGTTACCGATGCCAAAACTGAAGTTTTTGAACTGGAAAGTGATGAGGCCGATCATCAGGCCGACAATAAAGAAGGCGCAGAAGGCCAGCAAATCCGTGAGCTGACTGTGTACGGAGATAAACCCGATACGCTCCGCCACGCTTTTCACCCGTTTTGCGTCGCCGCTGACCTGCAACACATCGCCTTTATTCAGCACGATACTGTCATCGATAGGCATTTCAATCTGACTGCGGATCACGCGGTTGAGGAAACAGCCCTGATCGGTGAGATTCAGTTGACTCAGACGCTTGCCGACCGCGTGGTTATTCTTGACCACCACTTCTTCGGTCACGATACGCATGTCGAGCAGGTCGCGGTCAAACACTTCCTTACCGTTACGGAAACTCGGGTCGAGGCGTGAATGTGCGTCCGGATAACCGACCAGTGAGATCTCATCGCCCACCTGCAATACGGCGTCGCCGTCCGGTGTCGCCAGGATGCCATTACGGCGGATTCGCTCTATATAGCAGCCAGTCTGACGATAGATCCCCAGTTCACGCAGGTTTTTGCCATCGGCCCAGGCCACCAGCTCCTGTCCCACGCGATAGGCGCGGATCACCGGCAGATACACTTTTCGTTTACTGTCGGTATCCAGGCCACGCTCGCGCGCGATCTGCTGGGCGCTGGTAGGCAAATCCTGATGTTGCAGCTTCGGCAGATAACGTGCGCCGAAAATCAAGGCTCACCAGACCGATAAGATAGGTCAGGGCGTAGCCCAGGCTCAGGTTATCCAGTTCAGGCCCGAGCATCTTGTTACCGCCCATGGTATTACGCAGCGTGTCTCCGGCGCCGACCAGAACCGGGGTTGAGGTCATTGAACCCGCGAGCATCCCGGCGGTGAGGCCGATGTCCCAGCCGAACAAACGTCCGAGTCCGAGTGCCAGTAACATGGCGCTGCCGACCATCACCAGTGCCAGCATGAAATAATTTTTGCCGTCACGGAAGAAAATGGAAAAAAAGTTTGGCCCTGCTTCGACGCCTACGCAGAAAATAAACAACATAAAGCCGAGGTTGAGCGCTTCAGTATTAATACTGAAATGCTGCTGACCCAAAAGCAGCGAAACCACTAATACGCCGATAGAATTTCCGAGCTGAACGGAACCCAGGCGAATTTTCCCCAGGCACAGACCGAGTGCCAAAACCACAAATAATAACAGGATGTAATTCCCGTTTAACAAACTAGCGACGTTTATATTCACAAGGATAACTTATTGTTTACCAACAAATTCTTGATATAGGAGAATGTAAAGGATAAATTCAGAAACAGAAAATTCCTACTCAGGATCGCGCGGTCTGTTTCAGCCCCGGCGGGGTGGAAAATTGGGTTTCGGGCGTCATTTTAGTCACAGAACGCCAGTTCAGCCAGAGAAATGCCCGTATAAATCTTCTGAAAGCTTTTTTTGTGTTTCGCGGGAGTGCGGAACGCTCTGGGGAAATGAGCCAGAAGGCTCTGACAGGTAACAAAGAACGCATTTTATGCAGAGAACCTGTGAAATCTCGCCAACTTTAAGGAGGAAGTAAAATGGCAATTTGGCGAAAAGTGGTAGCCCCATTAATTTGTTGCACAATGTTCTTAATTATTTTTCTTATGTTAAAAAATGGCTGGATTATTGTTAGAAATATCGCGCCAGGCCCGGAATATGGCCTGTTATTATTTTTAATTCCCGGCGTGGTGACGTCGCTGATTTCCCGCGATTCGGCGATATTTTCGTCCTTTGTCGGCGGGCTGGTTTCCATCCCTGTGTGCTTTTTATTGCGCATGGCCTTTTATCCACGCGTTCGTCCGCTGATGCAGGAACTGGCCTATGCCACCAGTGCGATATTTTGGTGTGTTCTGGGCGCTATGCTGGTTCATTTGCTGGTCATTGCTTACCGGCAGTTCAGGCGACACTGACATGTCATGATGTAGAAGCCATAAAAAAGGCGCTCACTGAGCGCCTTTTGGCTGTGTATATCTTTATTTTATCGCGGATCAGTTGCTGAACAGCGCCAGATGCTCTTTGGCATAGGCTTCGAAGTCAGTACAGCCACCGATGTGTTTCTGATCGAGGAAAATCTGCGGAACGGTTTCTACCGGTTTACCCACGGTTTTTTCCAGGTCGGCTTTAGTGATGCCTTCCGCGTGAATATCGATGTAGCGGAAGTTGAAATCATCACGTTCTTCAGTCAGTTTTTCAGCCAACTCTTTAGCGCGTACGCAATAAGGACAGCCAGGACGCCCAAAAATTACTGCAAACATGGAGACTCCTTTGTTAATGCCAACAAGATAAATGAAAGGGGAATGTCTGTTTTTGTTAACCACATCACCTTTTTGATGTCGCTACTATGCCTGTTACAAACCATAAAAAAAAGCAGGAATTACCTGTCAGTCCGATACCTTTGACCTATCTGAATGAACCGGCAGTCTTTTTCAGACACAGCACATTGTTACAGCTACAGGTGCCGGAATCCTTGCAAACGGTGCTCACAGCATGAATGATTGGGGCAACTTTTTTATTTATCCTTACCGCTCAGGAATTTTTTAATGACGCCGACCATCGATCTTCTGCGCTCACACCGCTCCATCCGTGCTTTTACCGATCAACCGGTCCCGGACGAGCAACGTGAAGCCATTATTGCCGCCGCTCAGGCTGCTTCGACTTCGAGCTTTCTGCAATGTTATTCGATTATCCGCGTGACCGATCCTGTGCTGCGGGAGACGCTGGTGCAGTACACCGGTGGTCAGAAATATGTCGCCAGCGCCGCTGAATTTTGGGTTTTCTGTGCTGATTTCAATCGTAATTTACAGATCAACCCTCAAGCCGAGCTGGGTCTGGCCGAGCAGTTGTTACTCGGTTGTGTGGACACCGCGCTGATGGCGCAAAATGCCATGACGGCGGCGGAGTCACTGGGGCTGGGCGGTGTGTTTATCGGCGGTATCCGTAATCAGGTGGAAGACGTAGTGAATCTGCTGAAACTGCCTAAATTTGTGATGCCTTTGTTTGGTTTATGTATCGGAACCCCCGCGCAGGATCATCAGGTCAAGCCGCGTATGCCGCAGTCTCTGCTGGTGCATGAAAACAGCTATCAGCCGGTAGATAAAGAGCAACTGGCAGAATATGACGACGCACTATCGGCGTATTATCTGCAACGCGACAGCAATGCGCGACGCGATACCTGGAGTGATTTGATTATTCGTACCCTTAAAAAGGAACAACGTCCGTTTATGCTGGACGCATTGCACAAGCAAGGTTGGGCAACACGCTAAACGGCGACGGAGTGTTGGATGAAAATTGCAATTCTTTCCCGTGACGGGTCGTTGTATTCGTGTAAACGCCTGAAGGAAGCGGCTGAAGCACGCGGACATGAGATCGACATTATCGATCCACTGTCCTGCTACATGAATATCAATCCTGCTGCGCCCAGCGTGCACTATCGCGGGCATCAGCTGGATAAGTACCATGCGGTGATCCCACGAATTGGCTCCGCGATTACCTTCTATGGCACAGCGGTGCTGCGTCAGTTTGAAATGCTGGGCAGTTTCCCGCTGAATGAATCGGTGGCGATCACCCGGGCGCGCGATAAATTGCGTTCCATGCAGATTCTGGCGCGTGAAGGCATTGATCTGCCGACGACCGGTTTTGCTAATGCGCCGGATGACACCGCCGATTTGATTGCGCTGGTCGGTGGTGCGCCGCTGGTGGTGAAGCTGGTTGAAGGAACACAGGGGATTGGTGTGGTGCTGGCAGAAACCCGTCAGGCGGCAGAAAGTGTCATTGACGCATTTCGCGGCCTGAACGCGCATATTCTGGTGCAGGAATATATCCGCGAAGCAGAAGGGCGCGACATTCGTTGTCTGGTGGTGGGGAAAAAAGTGGTCGGAGCGATTGAGCGTCAGGCCAAACCGGGTGATTTCCGCTCGAACCTGCATCGCGGCGGGACGGCCACCAATGTCAAAATTACGCCGCAGGAGAAAGACATTGCGGTTAAAGCCGCGCAGACTCTGGGGCTGGACGTCGCCGGGGTTGATATTTTACGTTCAAACCGCGGGCCGCTGGTGATGGAAGTCAATGCCTCGCCGGGGCTCGAAGGGATCGAAGCCACCACCGGTCTGGATATCGCCGGTATGATGATTGACTATATCGAACAAAGAGCGCGGCCGGGATTCCGTCTGAAATCCGGTGGCTAATTCTTATTCCCGTGCGTTAAATGTCCATCAATCCGGTAATGATCGTAGCGCTGACCGGCAATATTCCGTAAGCTATGACCCCTTCGTAATGCCGCTGGCGTTACGAAGGGTTTGTTTTTTTCGTTGTGTTGAACTCGTGAGGCATTCTATGGATTCGCTCATCGTCCCTGATTTAGCGCTGCTGCGGCGCTGGCTGGATCAGCTGGGCATCTCTTTTTTCGAGTGTGATTCCTGTCAGGCTCTCCATTTGCCGCATATGCAGAATTTTGACGGCATTTTTGATGCCAAACTCGATATTGTAGATAATGTGATTTTGTTTTCTGCACTGGCCGAAGTCAAACCGACGGCGTTGATCCCGCTGGTGGCCGATCTGAGCTCGATTAATGCCAGTTCACTGACCATTAAAGCGTTCGTGGATATTCAGGACGACAATTTGCCGAAACTGATTGTTTGCCAGTCACTGACGATTGCAGTGGGTGTGACGGAAGAGCAGTTTGCTTTCTTCCTGCAACAGGCTGAGGAGCAGATGTCGATGATTATTCTCGAAGCGCACGCCAATGACCTGCTTTTCCTTGGCGAGGAAGAAGAAGGCATGCCGGTCACTTCTGTGAATCTGCCTTTACTGCATTAATTTTCCATTTCCGGACATTCATTTCCCCCCTCTGAAGATCCTTTCCTGCGAGCCGTGCTTATTGCGGCTCCGCTGCCTTTATCCGCTTTCGCCATAAGTTATGCTGCATTGGTGTGGTTGTTGCCAGATATTTCACTTTGTTAAAAGGCAAAATGCCAGACGGTATAGACTAAATCTGCATAATTAATCGATAAACGCCGGTTTTGTCTCAGGAGGCTGGTACACAAGGGTTGCAGGCGCTATGCTTCTGACTCTGCATCAAGCGTGATTACGTCGTAAAACCAAACGGTTAATTCGCAGGCAGCGTATGCGTCAACGTTGAATGCCTATGCATATTCCATGGGTGTCGGTTGGCAGTTGTGTGAAAGGTTTTGTATCCGTCTCAATGATACAAATTCGATTTATATTCCCTGTCTTGGAGGTAGTAACGGATGTTCACCCTGCGTAAAAAGTGGTTATCGGGTGTTGTCGCCGGCCTGGTTATGGCTGCGTCCGTCACAGCGTCTGCGGATGAAAAAACGCTGCATATCTATAACTGGTCCGATTATATCGCACCAAATACCGTGCCTGATTTCCAGAAGGAAACCGGCATTAAAGTGGTTTACGACGTGTTTGATTCCAATGAAGTGCTGGAAGGCAAACTCATGGCAGGCAGCACCGGCTTCGATCTGGTGGTACCGTCGGCCAGCTTCCTCGAACGTCAGCTGGCGGCTGGTGTGTTCCAGCCTCTGGATAAGAGCAAACTGCCAAACTACAAAAATATGGATCCTGAGCTGCTGAAGATGGTGGCGCAACATGATCCGGGCAACAAATACGCTATCCCTTATCTGTGGGCGACCACCGGTATCGGCTATAACGTCGATAAAGTGAAAGCCGTTCTGGGTAAAGATGCCCCGGTAGACAGCTGGGATCTGGTGCTCAAGCCTGAAAACCTCGAGAAACTGAAAAGCTGCGGCGTTTCATTCCTCGATGCCCCTGCGGAAATCTACGCAACAGTCCTGAATTATCTGCATCTGGATCCGAACAGCACCAAAGCATCAGATTACACCGGTGCAGCCAACGATCTGCTGCTGAAACTGCGTCCGAACATCCGTTATTTCCACTCTTCTCAGTACATTAACGACCTGGCGAACGGCGACATTTGTGTGGCAATCGGCTGGGCTGGTGATGTGATGCAGGCGGGTAACCGCGCGAAAGAAGCGAAAAACGGTGTGAACGTGGCGTACAGCATTCCCAAAGAAGGGGCGCTGGCCTTCTTCGACGTGTTTGCTATCCCGGCAGATGCTAAAAATCTCGATGAAGCCTATCAGTTCCTCAATTACCTGATGGAACCAAAAGTTATCGCGCAAATCAGTAACACCGTTTACTACGCCAGCGGAAACAAAGCCGCGACACCACTGGTTAACGAAGATGTGCGTAACAACCCGGGCATTTATCCACCGGCCGATGTTCAGGCGAAACTCTTCACCCTGAAAGTTCAGGATCCGAAGATTGACCGCGTGATCACCCGTTCGTGGACCAAGGTTAAAACCGGCAAATAATACTCTTCATCCTTCAGGCTGCCTCTGCGTTGGCTGCGCGAACGCGCCCCGGTCACTGACGTGTGTCAGCTCCCGGGGACTTGCTCACTTGCCGCCTTGATGCAACCAGAATGATTTTGAGTATCGTTAACGCGGCTCCGCTTATTGATGGCGGGGCCGCTGACGTTTTGCTTCCGGCTGTATTTTGGGTATACCGATCAGGCACTTTCCCCCCTGACTGTTATGCTTATTTGAACTGCTTTATTCTGATACCGGAGATTTCTCTGAGTGAACGACGCTATCCCCCGCCCGCAGCCTAAGACCCAGAAAGGTTTCACGCCTTTGCTGGAAATCCGCAATCTGACCAAATCTTTTGATGGCCAGGCCGCCGTCGATGATGTGAGCCTGACCATTTATAAAGGCGAGATTTTCGCACTGCTCGGCGCGTCCGGCTGTGGGAAATCAACCCTGTTGCGTATGCTGGCCGGTTTTGAGCCGCCCACGCAGGGCCAAATCGTACTGGATGGCGTAGATCTTTCGCAGGTGCCGCCGTATCAGCGTCCGATCAACATGATGTTCCAGTCTTACGCCTTGTTCCCGCACATGACGGTCGAACAAAACATCGCGTTCGGCCTCAAGCAGGACAAACTGCCGTCAGCGGAAATCAAAAGCCGCGTGGCGGAAATGCTGACGCTGGTGCATATGCAGGAATTCGCCAAACGTAAGCCGCACCAGCTTTCCGGCGGTCAGCGTCAGCGTGTGGCATTAGCGCGCAGCCTGGCGAAAAGACCAAAACTGCTGCTGCTCGATGAGCCGATGGGGGCGCTGGATAAAAAGCTGCGCGACCGTATGCAACTGGAAGTGGTGGATATTCTTGAGCGCGTCGGCGCGACCTGCGTGATGGTGACACACGATCAGGAAGAGGCGATGACCATGGCGGGGCGTATCGCCATCATGAACCGCGGTAAATTCGTGCAAATCGGCGAGCCGGAAGAAATTTATGAACACCCGACCAGCCGTTTCAGCGCCGAATTTATCGGCTCCGTGAATATATTTGAAGGTGTGCTGAAAGAGCGTCTGGACGATGCGCTGCTGCTGACCTCACCGGGGCTGAGGCATCCGCTGAAAGTCGATCCGGATGTGTCTGTGGTTGACGGCGTGCCGGTGTATGTTGCGCTGCGTCCGGAAAAAATCATGTTGTGTGAAGACGTGCCGCAGGATGGCTGCAACTTCGCGGTCGGAGAGGTGGTCAATATCGCCTATCTTGGCGACCTGTCGATTTATCACGTCAGGCTGCACAGCGGGCAGATGATTACGGCGCAATTGCAGAACGGTCACCGTTTCCGCAAAGGTATGCCAACCTGGGGCGACGAAGTGCGCCTGTGCTGGGAAGCCGACAGCTGTGTCGTGCTGACTGTTTAAAGGGGGATGAAAATGTCTGTAATCTCCGAAACCCCGGCCAGCAAACCTCCGGGCGGATTTAAAGCCTTCACCGGTCGTCTGCAACAGCGGCATGGCCGCAAGCTGGTGATCCTGCTGCCGCTGGTCTGGTTCCTGCTGCTGTTTTTACTGCCATTTCTGATTGTTTTCAAAATCAGTTTTGCTGAAATGGCGCGGGCCATTCCGCCGTATACCGATCTGGTTACCTGGTCAGACGGCATGCTGGATATTGCACTCAACATCGCCAACTACATCGGCCTGACCCAGGATCCGCTGTATATCGATGCGTATTTGCAATCGCTGCAAGTGGCAGCGATTTCCACGCTGCTTTGCCTGCTGATTGGGTATCCGCTGGCGTGGGCGGTGGCACACAGCCGCACCTCGACGCGCAACATCCTGCTGTTGCTGGTGATCCTGCCATCATGGACGTCATTCCTGATCCGCGTTTATGCCTGGATGGGCATTCTTAAAGACAACGGTGTACTGAATAACGTACTGATCTGGCTGCATGTTATCGACCAGCCTCTGGTGATTTTGCACACCAATCTGGCCGTGTATATCGGCATCGTGTATTCGTATCTGCCGTTTATGGTGTTGCCGATTTACACGGCGCTGACCCGCATGGATTACTCACTGGTGGAAGCGGCGCAGGATCTCGGTGCGCGTCCGATGAAAACCTTCTTCAAAGTGATTATGCCGCTGACCAAAGGCGGGATTATTGCCGGTTCGATGCTGGTCTTTATCCCGGCGGTGGGGGAGTACGTGATACCGGAACTGCTCGGCGGGCCGGACAGTAATATGATTGGCCGTGTCCTGTGGCAGGAATTCTTCAATAATCGCGACTGGCCGGTAGCCTCGGCGGTGGCGGTGGTCATGTTGTTGCTGCTGATCATGCCTATCCTGTGGTTCCAGAAATACCAAAACAAAGAGCTGGGAGATAAAGAATGAATCAGTTACCGGTTGTCCGTTCGCCGTGGCGAATTCTTATTCTGGTGCTCGGCTTTACGTTTTTGTACGCCCCGATGCTGATGCTGGTTATTTACTCATTCAACAGCTCGAAGCTGGTAACGGTCTGGGCTGGCTGGTCTACCCGCTGGTATACTCAGCTTTTCCATGATTCGGCGATGATCAACGCCGTCGGCATGAGCCTGTCGATCGCTACCGCTGCTGCCACCATGGCCGTGGTGGTCGGTACACTGGCCGCCGTGGTGATGGTGCGTTTCAGGCGTTTTCGCGGTTCAACCGGTTTTGCGTTTATGCTGACTGCGCCGCTGGTCATGCCTGATGTCATCACCGGTCTGGCGTTACTGCTGCTGTTTGTGGCGATGGGGCACACTTTTGGCTGGCCGGCTGAACGTGGCATGTTCACTATCTGGCTGGCGCACGTGACGTTTTGTAGTGCGTATGTCGCGGTCGTGGTCTCGGCGCGTTTGCGTGAACTGGACCGTTCCATCGAAGAAGCGGCAATGGATTTAGGCGCACCGCCACTGAAAGTGTTCTTTATTATTACGCTGCCGATGATCTTGCCAGCGCTGATTTCGGGCTGGTTGCTGGCGTTTACGCTGTCGCTCGACGATCTGGTGATCGCCAGTTTCGTCGCCGGGCCGGGCGCGACCACGTTACCGATGCTGGTTTTTGCCAGCGTGCGTATGGGTGTCAACCCTGAAATCAACGCACTGGCGACGCTGATCCTGCTGGTGGTGGGCATCATCGGCATGATTGCCTGGTGGTTTATGTCGCGTGCCGAGAAACAACGGCGCAAAGAAATTCAGCGCGCTCAACGTGCTTAAATTTTAAGATAATTTTCAGGGCGGATGTATTCCGCCCTGAACGTAAATGGAGAGCCCAAACGGATTTATGAAACTGGCATTTATCCCTGTTCCCGTCATGATCGGTGCGTCGGCGATTGTCGCGACGCGCTTGCTCGAATTCATATTATTGTTTGATGCTATGGGCTTTTCAGGGCTGATGAGCTTTATTGAAGTCAGTGCCGAGTCCTGGCTGAACTGTTTCATCATGCTGGCAAGTTTGCTGATTGTGTTGACCGAATGCCGTGCCGCGTACGCTATGATGCGTGGCCGCCGCTGGGGGCGCCGGGCATTCATCGGTTGTCAGGTGATCGTGGTCGGTTACATGCTGCTGGCGTCATTTGACTGGTTCGGCCCGCGTATCTTTCGCTTTAACGTCGAAACACAGGGCGAATTTCTCTATGCGCTGCTGATGCAAAAAATTCCCGATATGCTGGTGCTGCTACTGTTGTATGTGCCTGCCAGCAGCCGCAGATACTTTTCCCGTCGCAAATAGCCTCGATGTAAGTGAGTCTTTCCCGCCGCGCAGTGATAAACTGCGCGCCAGTTTTTTACTGCATCTGATGACCGGAAATTTTTCATGCATTGCGCACTTTACACCGCCGGAACCTGCCGTTCCTGCCAGTGGCTCGACAAACCTTATTTACAACAGTTAGCCGACAAGCAGCGGGATCTCAGCGATTTGCTGTCAGATTTGCCGGTGGCTGAATGGTGTGAACCGGTCACCGGCCCGGAAAGTGCGTTTCGTAATAAAGCCAAAATGGTGGTCAGCGGCAGCGTGGAACGCCCTTTACTTGGGATGTTGCACCGCGACGGCACGCCGGTCGATTTGTGTGAGTGCCCGTTGTATCCGGCCAGTTTCCCGGCGGTATTTTCAGTTCTCAAAATCTTTATTGCCCGCGCGGGCCTGACCCCTTACAACGTTGCGCGCAAACGCGGCGAGCTGAAATTCCTGTTACTGACTGAAAGCCAGAAAGATGGCGGCATGATGCTGCGCTTTGTGTTGCGTTCAGACGGCAAACTGGCGCAATTGCGTGCGGCACTGCCGTGGCTGCAACAGCAGTTGCCACAGTTGAAAGTGATTTCCGCCAACATCCAGCCGGTGCATATGGCGATCCTCGAAGGTGACACTGAAATTCCACTGACGGATGTTCAGCGGCTGGAAGAAGATTTTAACCATGTCCCCCTGTTTATCCGCCCGCAAAGCTTCTTCCAGACCAATCCGGTGGTGGCTGAAAAGCTTTACGCCACGGCGCGTGACTGGGTGAGGGGGCGAGGGGATATCCGAAGTATGTGGGATCTGTTCTGTGGCGTGGGCGGCTTTGGTCTGCATTGTGCAACACCGCAGATGAAACTGACCGGTATCGAAATCAGCGCGGAAGCCATTGCCTGTGCGAAAGAATCGGCGGTGCGTCTGGGGCTGCAAAACGTTGAGTTTCAGGCGCTCGATTCCACCGGTTTTGCGACCGGCAAAGGCGAGGTGCCGGATCTGGTGCTGGTGAATCCGCCGCGTCGCGGCATCGGCAAAGCATTGTGCGAATATCTCAGCCACATGGCGCCGGACACGATTCTCTATTCAAGCTGTAACGCCCAAACTATGGCGCAGGATCTGGCGTTACTGCCGGACTATCACATTCTGCGTGTCCGGCTTTTCGACATGTTCCCGCATACCGCGCATTACGAAGTGATGGCGCTGCTGGAGCGGCGTTAAGCCATTCAGTCAGCCGCCAGCTGATTCATGATCAACACAATCTTATCCAGAATTTCACTGAACAGATGCTCGCTGAACGGGGCGAGCATCGGCATCATCAGGCTGATCGCCAGAATCCCAATGCTGAGGGTCAGCGGGAAACCGATGACGAAAACGGAAAGCTGTGGCGTCACGCGGTTTAACAGACCCAGCGCCATGTTGAGCGTCAGCAGCAATGTCACGATTGGCAGAGCCAGCATCATCCCGCCGCTGAATACAATGCTGCCCGCTTTGGCGACGGCCATAAAACCTTCGGCATTCACCGGATTATGGCTGATGGGCAGGGTATGAAAACTGTCGGCCAGCAGGGAAATCAGCCACAGATGCGCGTTGAAACTCAGGAACAACAACACCGCCAGCAGATTTAAAAACTGTGCCAGCAGCGGGGTATTGAGACGGTTGCTTGGATCATAAAACGTCGCAAAGGAAATCCCCATCTGCAAACCCATAATTTCACCGGCCATACGGATGGCGGCAAAGGCCAGTTGCATGGTGATACCCAGCGCGGTGCCAATCATAATCTGCTGCATCGCCAGCCACAGTGCAGGCGTGGAGAAGATCGGCGTGTCCACCGGCGGCAGGGAAGGCGCAATCAGGAAGGTAATCATCATCCCAAGACCGAGTTTCACGCGGTTCGGTACTGACTTTTCACTGGTGATCGGCGCGGTGCTGATCAGCGCCAGAATTCGCAGCAGGGGCCAGAAATACATGCTCAGCCATCCGGCTAACTGGGTGCTGTCGAAGGAAACCATAGATTAACCGATGATGTAAGGCAGGTTGGTAAACAACGTGCGCATGTAATCGAGCAGCAGATTCAGCATCCACGGCCCGGCGATCACGATAGTCGCCACAACGGCCAGAATTTTAGGAATGAAGGACAGCGTTTGTTCGTTGATTTGTGTCGCCGCCTGCAACAGGCTGACGATAAGCCCGGTCACCAGCGCGGCCAGCAACAAAGGCGCAGCAACGGCCAGCGCCACTTTCATTGCCTCGTTACCCAGTGCCATTACCGATTCAGGAGTCATAAGATTCTCGTAAAAGAAGACGGGCGACTCCCTCCCCTGC
>NZ_JYDF01000064.1:0-10090 GCF_003263525.1 Rahnella sp. NRRL B-41462
TCATCTGCATCCAGTTTTTTACCATTATGGAAGGTGACGCCATCACGAACGGTAAACACCCACTCGGTGGCACCGGGTTTGGCTTCCCAGGCGGAGAACAATTCAGGCGTGGCTTTGTTATTTTCATCAATTTCAATCAGGCCGTTCATCAGCATATATGCCTGATTTAATGGCACCCAGTCGCTGAATAATGTCGGGTCCAGCGTATCACTGGTATTTCCCCCTGACATACCCAGTTTTAATATGCCGCCTTTTTTCGGCTCAGCAGCAAAAGCAGAGAACGGTGAAAAGCCCATAGCACTGGTAATACCCACAGCGGAAACGCTGGTAATAAAGCCGCGACGGCTAAGTTGTGCATCCTGCATTAATTTCGTCAAAGGGGAATTATTATCTTTCATTAATTATCTCCATAGTACGTGCTGGAATTTTATAGGTGCAGGCGAAATACCCCGGGTGTTTCTAAATTGGCGCAATGGATTGCCTTGATGATTTATATCAAAACCCCCTGTTGAACTTGCATGAGAATTTATCATGAGGGTATGCGAAAAATGCGCGGCAGAACACCCTGAAAAGCTTTATTTTTCTCAGCTATCAACGTCTGGAAAGGGAAGTGACCGGTGGAACTGCATACAGTTGTCGGTTTAATTGGCGTGTTTTGCTATCTTCTGGCTTATGCGCTGGTTCAAATGCGCAGGCTAGCGGTTGATGCTAACAGTTACGCCTATCTTAATATAATCGGCGGCGTGTTTGGCCTGTATTCGTTAAGTCATGATTTCAACCTTGCATCCTGTATTTCGCAGTCATGCTGGCTGTTATTCACATTAATTGGTATGAATTCTGCGAGAAAACGCAGATATCTGGAGAAAAACAAAATACCGCCAGCCGATGTCAATTCATAATATTTTATTATGACGTCGGATTATTATTATTTTTCATAAATCACTGTGAACATGATCTCGTCAATCCTGCTGAATATTCATTGCCAGACCGGATATCCGGCCTGGCAAATTCATTCACTTTACGGCTGTTTTAACCAGTTAATGACTTTATGCACCACAGGTTTGAGGAACCGGTCCTGCGGCGTCAGCATGTAGCATTTTCCGGCGGCAGCCAGTTTGCCGGGATGTGCGGCGACCAGTTGGCCGTTATTGATGTAATCCTGCACCAGTCCTTCCCAGCCCAGCAAAATCCCATCTCCCAGCACCGCCGACTGCACCAGAAACGGATAGTTGTTGGCCCGCCATGTTCTGCGCGGCGTGACGAAGCTGACGTCCTGCGACGCAAACCAGTCGCGCCAGCCGGTCCATTCGCGTTGCGGGTCATCCTGAATAAGCAATGTCTGTTCAAGTAAATCGGCGGCGCTGGCGTCAGGTGGCATACGGCTGAGGAATGACGGCGAGCACATCGGATAACAGACTTCGTCAAACAGCGCCTGTACGTGATAACCGGGCGGTGGCTCGCGCAGATAGAAGATAGCCAGATCAAATTCTGATGACTTGAGATCTGAAAAGCTGTCGGAAATCTTCATGCGGATTTGCAGGTCGGGCAGCAACTGGCGCAACGAGGAAAGACGCGACGAAAGCCACAGGCCGCTCATGGCGCTGGTGCAGGCCAGCGTGACCTGCGGCAAACCGTTCCAGCCCATGACTTCCGCCGTGGATTGCGAAATATCACCCAGTAATTTACGCACTTGTTGCGCATAGGTTTCACCGCGCGGCGTCAGGGTCGTTTTACGCTGGGCGCGCTGGAAAAGCTTACAACCGAGCATTTCCTCCAGTTGAATGATCTGGCGGCTGATGGCGCTTTGGGTAAGATTCAGCTCGTCGGCTGCCCGGGAAAAACTGCAATAACGCGCCACGCATTCAAAAGCCACCAGCGTGTTCAGTGGCGGTAACGGTTCTATCTGCACGGTAAAAGTGTCTCCGGATGGACGTTTAGCAGTTTTCCAGCATCTGAGAAATCGTCAGGCCCACCTGCTGGATGGCGCGTTCAGTTTTTGCTGTCAGGGGCTGTGCATAATTGATGCGCAGGCAATTGCGGTATTTGCCAGAAGCAGAGAATATCGAACCGATGGCAATTTGCACTAAATGCTCTTCGAGCAGCCGGTTCAGCCGCTGTGTATCCACGCGTTCATCAAGTTCGATCCACAGCAAAAAACCGCCCTGGGGGCGGCTAACCCGGGAGCCGCACGGAAAATATTTCATCACCCAGTCAGTCATGGTGCACAGATTGCGCTGGTACTGGTTACGTATCCGGCGCATGTGCTGCAGATAATGCCCCTGTTTGATGAAATCCGCGATAGCGATTTGTGGCAGCGTAGCCGAGGCGCCGGTGGTGATGTATTTCATGTGCAGCGCACGGTCGTGATAGCGACCCGGCGCGATCCAGCCGACGCGTAAACCGGGCGCCAGCGTTTTGGAAAACGAACTGCACAGCAATACGCGGCCATCTTCATCGAAAGAGGTAATGGTGGCAGGGCGCGGATACTGATACGCCAGTTCACCATAAACATCGTCTTCGATAATGGCGATATCGTAGCGTTGCGCCAGACGCAGCAGGCTTTTCTTACGGTCATCAGGCATGTTGTAACCGAGCGGATTATTGCAGTTGGGCGTCAGTTGTATGGCTTTGACCGGCCACTGTTCCAGTGCCATTTCCAGCGCTTCCAGACTGATGCCGGTGACCGGATCGGTCGGGATTTCCAGTGCTTTCATACCGAAGCCTTTCAGGGTTTGCATCGCCCCGTGAAAACTTGGTGAATCCACCGCCACGATATCGCCGTGTTCACACACCGAACGGATGGCGATAGACAGCGCTTCATGACAACCGGTGGTGATCAGGATATTGCTGGCATCCATATGGCTGCCGCTGTCAATCATCAGACGGGCGATTTGTTCGCGTAATTCTTCTGAGCCGTAAATGCTGTCGTAATGAAACGCGTTGAGATTCTGATGCTGGCCGGCGCGCCCCATCAGGCGGCTGAGGGGCCTGAGCGTGGCAGCCGTAACATCCGGCGAGCCCCGCCCGAGCTGCACCACGCCGGGACGGTGCGGGGACGTAATCAGTTCGAGTACCTGATCCCACTGGGAAATATCCACCGGACGTTGCGTCGGGCGGCAAACCGCCGGAAGCGCTGCCTGCAAGCGTGCATCTTTGACAAAGTAGCCTGATTTTGGTCGTGCCTCCACCAGCTGTTTTTCTTCCAGCACGCGGTAGGCCTGCTGAACCGTGCTGACGCTGACGCCATGTTCACTGCTTAACACCCGCACCGAAGGCAGCCGGATACCCGCCGGATACAGCCCCTGCTCAATACGGTCACTCAAGACATTTGCCAGATTTTCGTAACGATTCATTATCTTTTCCTCAACGCCTGCGCAAAGAAAGCAGTACAGATTGACACAATCTAACGCTGAATCTGTCATCAGATCCAGATCTGTATGGTCGAAATATAAAAAAACTGAATCTGTAATGTTTTTACTGTTTGTAAGATCCTGATGTCAGGTCGTCAACGGGAGCAGAATATGAAAAATATCATTGAAGAACGGCAGTTTGCCGGATGTGAGACACGCGTTTGTGCTGATATCTTGGGGGCGGATAGGGCAGTACAGATGCCGCAAAAAAAGAGCGGATGGATAAAACAGTTGTTTGCTATCGTGCATGGCTGGAATGAGCGCCGCGTCAGCCGCAAGATTTTGCATTCGCTGAGTGCTGATCAATTGAAAGATATCGGGCTGGCGAAATCGGATATCGACAGAGAGTATCCGAAAGCTATTTGGCCGAACTGGCCGAAGTGATTATGCTCCCTCCCCTGCGAAGGGGAGGGCCGGGGTGGGGTATTAAGGTCAAAAAAATAAGCTGAAGTTTCTCCAACTCTTTATTTTGTCTGTAAAACCCCCTCCCAACCTCCCCCTTCGCAGGGGGAGGAGCAGTCATGAGTTTTATTTAACCTGCATACCAGGCTGTGCGCCGGAATCCGGGCTGAGCAGGAAGATGTCTTTTCCGCCTGGGCCCGCCGCCATCACCATCCCTTCAGAGATGCCGAAGCGCATTTTACGCGGTGCGAGGTTAGCGACCATGATGGTCAGACGGCCTTCCAGTGCTTTCGGATCAGGATACGCAGAGCGGATACCGGAGAAAATCTGACGGGTTTCACCGCCCAGATCCAGTTGCAAACGAAGCAGTTTGTCTGAACCTTCCACGAAATCAGCGCTCTTGATCAGGGCAATACGCATATCCACTTTGGCGAAATCATCAAACGTGATGGTTTCCTGAATCGGGTCATCGGCCAGCGGACCGGTTGTCGGTACTTTGGCGGCTGCGATGTCTTCTTTCGAGGCATCAACCATCGCGGTGACTTTATCCAGTTCGATACGGTTAAACAGCGCTTTGAACGGATTTACCTGATGCGACAACAATGGTTGGGCAATCGCGTCCCAGTCCAGTGTGGTATTCAGGAAGGCTTCTGTGCGCTCTGACAGTGAAGGCAGAACCGGCTTCAGATAGGTCATCAGTACGCGGAACAGGTTGATGCCCATTGAGCAGATGGCCTGCAGGTCGGCATCACGGCCTTCCTGTTTTGCGACAACCCACGGTGCCTGTTCATCGACATAACGGTTTGCCAGGTCAGCCAGCGCCATGATTTCGCGGATTGCACGGCCTGATTCACGGCTGTCATACGCCTGAGCAATGCTTTCAGCGGCATCGGTGAAGGTTTTGTACAGCGTTTCATCGGCCAGCGTGTCAGCCAGTTTGCCGTCAAAACGTTTGGCGATGAAACCGGCATTACGTGAGGCCAGGTTAACCACTTTGTTCACGATATCAGCGTTAACGCGCTGCACGAAATCTTCCAGATTCAGGTCGATATCGTCGATGCGTGAAGACAGTTTCGCGGTGTAGTAATAACGCAGGCAGTCCGCATCCAGATGGTTCAGATAAGTGCTGGCTTTGATGAACGTGCCACGCGACTTGGACATTTTTGCGCCGTTGACGGTGACATAACCGTGCACAAACAGGTTGGTCGGCTTGCGGAAACCGCTGCCTTCCAGCATGGCAGGCCAGAACAGGCTGTGGAAATAAACGATGTCTTTACCAATAAAGTGATACAGCTCGGTGGTGGAATCTTTTTTCCAGAACTCGTCAAAATTCAGGTCAGTGCGGCGGTCGCACAGGTTTTTGAATGAACCCATGTAGCCGATTGGCGCGTCCAGCCAGACGTAGAAATATTTGCCCGGCGCATCAGGAATTTCAAAGCCGAAGTATGGCGCATCGCGTGAGATATCCCACTGTTGCAGACCATGCTCGAACCACTCCTGCATTTTGTTTGCCACTTGTTCCTGCAACGCGCCCGAACGGGTCCACGCCTGCAACATCGCGCTGAATTCAGGTAAGTCAAAGAAGTAGTGCTCGGAATCACGCAACACCGGCGTCGCACCGGAGACCACCGATTTCGGGTCAATCAGTTCCGTCGGGCTGTAGGTTGCGCCACACACTTCACAGTTATCGCCGTACTGATCCGGTGATTTACATTTCGGGCAGGTGCCTTTAACGAAACGGTCTGGCAGGAACATGCCTTTCTCAGGATCGTACAACTGCGAAATGGTGCGGTTTTTGATAAAACCGTTTTCTTTCAGACGACCATAAATCAGCGCAGACAGCTCACGGTTTTCGTCGCTGTGCGTGGAGTGATAGTTGTCGTAGCTGATGCCGAAGCCGGCGAAATCTTTCTGATGCTCCTGGCTCATTTCGGCAATCATCTCTTCCGGCCTGATACCGAGCTGCTGCGCTTTCAGCATGATCGGGGTGCCGTGTGCATCGTCCGCACAGATGAAATGCACTTCATTGCCGCGCATTCGCTGGTAACGGACCCAGACGTCAGCCTGGATGTGCTCGAGCATGTGACCGAGATGGATGGATCCGTTGGCGTACGGAAGTGCACAGGTTACCAAAATTTTTTTCGCGACTTGAGCCATAGTAAGAGCTTGCTTTCTGTAGTTGAAATCAGGGGCATTGATGTTAACCGAAAGCGCCGCCCCGCGTAAACAAACGGGGGATCTCCTTACGTGTGTTCTGTTATGCTTATGGATAGATAAATAGTCTGATAACCCCCTTTCAAGGAGCCGGGATGACATCTCAATCCCCACAGCAGACCACACCCGCAGGGCTGCGCGCACTCGTGACCGGCGTACTGGCCACCTTCCGCCATTCCACACTGCAAAAAGATTTGCCCGCGATGAAAGCGTTGCATCACTGCGTGTTAATGGATGACGTTTTACATATTGATCTGACCCTGCCGTTCGCCTGGAACAGTGGTTTTGATGTATTAAAAGAACAAACCAGCAGCGAATTGTTGCGGGTGACCGGTGCTTCGGCCATTCAGTGGAATCTGCGCCACGATATTGCCACCATCAAACGGGCAAACGATCAGCCGGGTATCAAAGGTGTGCGCAATATTCTGGCGGTCAGTTCGGGTAAAGGCGGGGTAGGGAAATCGACCACGGCGGTGAACCTGGCGCTGGCGCTGGCAGCAGAAGGTGCCAAAGTCGGTATTCTGGACGCCGATATTTACGGCCCGTCAGTACCGAATATGCTGGGCACTGAGGAAGAACGCCCGACCTCGCCGGACGGCGTGCACATGTCGCCGATTATGGCACACGGCCTGGCGACCAACTCGATTGGCTATCTGGTGACGGATGAAAATGCCATGGTGTGGCGCGGGCCGATGGCCAGTAAAGCGCTGATGCAGATGCTTCAGGATACGCTGTGGCCGGATCTGGATTATCTGGTCATCGATTTGCCGCCGGGTACGGGTGATATTCAGCTGACGCTGTCGCAAAACATCCCGGTTACCGCCGCCTTAGTGGTCACGACGCCGCAGGATATTGCGCTGCTCGATGCAATGAAAGGCATCGTGATGTTTGAAAAAGTGCATGTGCCGGTTCTGGGGATTGTAGAGAACATGAGTATGCATGTGTGCAGCAACTGCGGGCATCACGAACCGATTTTCGGTACCGGTGGCGCACAACGTCTGGCTGAGAAATACCGCTGTGATTTACTGGCGCAATTGCCGCTGCATATTTCGTTGCGTGAAGATTTAGATCGTGGTGAGCCAACAGTTGTTTCCAATCCTGAAAGTGAATTCACGGCAATTTACCGTGAGCTGGCGGCAAAAATTGCGTCACAACTGTTCTGGAAAGGCGATGCCATCCCGACTGAAATTGCCTTCAGAGCCGTTTAATCCCCCAACTCTGTGAATTATTACCTGATGTCAGCGATTACACAGCCTTAACGCTGGCATCGGGCAGTGTGTTGTACTTATAATTGGCGCGTTCAAAGCATATATCTGTGCTTGCCTTCCAACTTCCAAATCAGGTCTTTAATTTTATGTCTGACAAATTCCATCAGTGTGTCATCGTGGGTATCGCTGGCGCATCTGCTTCGGGAAAAAGCCTCATCGCCAGTACGTTATACCGTGAACTTCGTGATCAGGTCGGTGATGAGCATATCGGGGTGATCCCGGAAGATTGCTACTATAAAGACCAAAGTCACATGACCATGGAAGAGCGGGTCAAAACCAACTACGACCATCCCAGTGCGATGGACCACAATTTGCTGTTCCAGCATTTACAGGCAATGAAGTCTGGTCAGGCGATTGAATTGCCAAGCTACAGCTTCATTGAGCATACCCGTCTGCCTGAAACGGTGACCCTTAAACCGAAGAAAGTGATTATCCTGGAAGGGATCCTGCTCCTGACCGATGCACGTTTGCGTGACGAAATGAATTTCTCCATTTTCGTCGATACTCCGCTGGATATCTGTCTGATGCGCCGTATGAAGCGTGACGTCAATGAACGTGGTCGTTCGATGGATTCTGTGATGGCGCAGTATCAGAAAACGGTTCGTCCAATGTTCCTGCAATTTATCGAGCCTTCAAAACAATACGCAGACATCATTGTGCCGCGCGGCGGCAAAAACCGGATTGCGATTGATATCCTCAAGGCTAAAATCAGCCAGTTCTTCAATTAATCGCGGAACAATCCGTTAAAACCATACCGGAGATACGATGAGACTTTGCGACCGAGATATAGAGGCCTGGCTGGACAGCGGCAAATTAGGCATTTCACCCCGTCCTCCGGTTGAACGGATTAATGGTGCAACGGTAGATGTGCGTCTGGGTAACGGATTTCGCGTTTTCCTCGGGCACAATGCGGGTTATATCGATCTGAGTGGCCCTAAAGACGAAGTCAGCGCTGCACTCGATAAAGTGATGAGTGATGAGATTGTGTTGCCGGAAGGCGAGGCGTTCTTCCTGCATCCGGGCGAACTGGCACTGGCGGTGACCTTTGAGTCTGTCACCATTCCTGACGATCTGGTGGGCTGGCTGGACGGACGCTCTTCACTGGCGCGTCTCGGGCTGATGGTGCACGTGACCGCACACCGCATTGATCCGGGCTGGCAGGGGCGTATTGTTCTCGAGTTTTATAATTCAGGTAAGCTCCCGCTGGCGCTTCGCCCGGGAATGTTGATTGGCGCGCTGAGTTTTGAACCGTTATCCGGTTCTGCTGCACGGCCATACAATAGCCGTCAGGACGCGAAATACCGCGACCAGCAAAGCGCTATTGCCAGTCGTATTGATAAAGACTGATTCTGTTTTTTATCCGTTTTCCGGATAAAAACGTGAGGAAGGCATGAGAAGACTCCTGACAACACTGGTGATTTTACTGGTGGTTATCATTGCCGGTATGACTTCGCTGGTATTCCTGATTAACCCGAACGATTTCCGCCAGTACATGGTAGAGAGGGTCGAGGTGAAAAGCGGCTATCAACTGGCTATCAACGGTTCCCTGCGCTGGCATGTCTGGCCGCAGCTCAGCATCATTGCCGGACAGACCTCTCTGACCGCGCCTGGGGCTAAGGCACCGGTTGTCAGCGCTGAGAACATGCGGCTGGATGTCAAACTCTGGCCTCTTATTTCTCATCAGCTCGCGGTTAAGCAGGTTCTGCTGAAAAACGCCGTCATTCGTTTAACGCCGGAAACGGAAGAGAATCAGCCCAATGCACCGGTCGCACCTTCTACGCCAACGCCTGTTGCGCCCGGCGCATCCGAACTTGAAGCGGGCTGGAAATTTGATATTGATAAAATCAGCGTGGCTGACAGTTTACTCATCTGGCAGCGCGGTGATGACGAGCAGATCAACGTGCGTGATATCAATCTGGAAATGGAAAAGAATGACAACCGTCAGGCTAGTATCCAGCTTTCAAGTCGCATAAACCGCGACCAGCGCGATCTGTCGTTCACCATGAAAGCCGACCTGGATATGCAGCACTATCCGCAGGCTGTCTCTGCCAGCATCAGCAAGTTCACTTATCAACTGAACGGTGCCGATATCCCGGTGAAAGGCCTTCAGGGGAATGGTTCCATGCAGGTGAGCTATCAGCGTGATAACAATATGCTGACGCTGAACCAGCTGGCGCTGTCGGCCAATGATAATCAGATCTCCGGCACGGCCTCTGCGAAGCTGGGAGAACTGGCGGATTATCAGCTCAATTTAACCGCTGATAAGCTTGATCTTGATGCGCTTTCCGGCTGGCAGCCTGATACGCAGGAACAATCGTCGCAAACCGCGCAGTCTGTGACGTCAGCACCCGTTATCGCCCGTGATGTGGATGAACAGCCAAACGGGCTGAATGATTTGCAAACCTTCAATGCCACCCTGGCGCTGAAAGTTGCTGATCTCACTTATCGCGGTATGAAAATCCAGAACCTTGCCCTGAATGCGGTCAATCATCAGGGCCAGGTTTCCTTGCCGGCATTTAGCGGCAACCTGGGAACAGGGCGCTTTTCTCTGCCAGGCACCCTGGATGTCACGGGGAATAAAATTCAGGTCCATCTGACACCGGATGTGGACAGCATTGAACTGGGTGATTTACTGACAGCTTACGGGTTACCGAAAGTCCTGACCGGGAGCTTCTCTATGCAAGGGAATGTTAACGGAGAAGGGTTGTCGGCCGTTGATTTTGCACGGCGATGGCAAGGCGAGGGGCAGCTTTCAATGGATAACGCGCGTCTGAATGGCCTTAATATTCAGCAACT
>NZ_JYDF01000065.1:0-43275 GCF_003263525.1 Rahnella sp. NRRL B-41462
AAGTGACCGGCATTACGCTAAGCGCCCTTTTGTTATTACTGGCTCCCTCAATCCTTCAAATTATATCGAGGCAGCCAACGATGAGACTGTTTGAAGGATATAGGGAATTAACGATGTTTTTGTTCGGCCAGGTCACCCGGCATAGCACCCTGCATGCTGTGCCAGATTTCACCGCTCTGACGGCCATAATTACGCACACAATCCACAATCTGCTCATAGCTTTTCTCGTGGCAGATATCAGACAACTTTTTATAGAAAGTGATCGCCAGTTTGCGCGCTTCAGGATTGGAGAAGTAATAGCGTCCGACGCGCGTATAAAGACCGCGCAGTCCGTTGATGATCAAACCATAAATCGGGTTGCCAGAGGCGAATGCCAGACCACGGAAAATGCCGTAATCGAGCGCCGTAAAGGCTTCGGCATGATCTTCAACCTGAGTCGCTTTCGCGAGAACCTGTTGGGTTTCTTCCGGGTTGGTACGCATCGCCTTGCGGATAAAGATCGTCGCGATGTTGGTACGCACAGACAGCAAATTATCAATCAGCTGCGGTACGCTGTCATGATCCAGACGCGCCAGCGTTTCAAGAATATTCAGGCCGGATGTTTCCCAGAAATTATTCACTTTCGTCGGTTTACCGTGCTGAATGGTTAACCATCCATCGCGGGCAAGCCGCTGTAACACTTCACGCAATGTGGTTCGGGTTACACCAATGAGTTCTGAAAGCTCTCTTTCAGCAGGCAAAATTGAACCCGGAGGGAAGCGGCTATTCCAGATACTTTCGATGATATACTCTTCGGCAAAACCGGCAGGACTTTGTGCCTTAATAACCATGTGTTTGTCGTTCCGTGTGGGGCTTTTATTAGGGATATAGTTCATCTCATCATACCAGATGAAAATGCCCTGTTATAGCGTCCCGACGGAAGTAATGTTGAAACTGTGGGTGGGCTGACAGAATTTCACATTTTTCATGGATTTATTGCATCGCCCTTTATTATTGAAAAATCCAGTCAGACGATTAAACTTACCTATCTTTTTGAAACATTAATAAAATATATATAAAGGACCTTTGGGCAATATGGAAACAACCTACAGCCGCGCATTCATAAAGAATTTTCTTGGCCAGTCACCAAACTGGTACAAAATAGCAATTCTGGTTTTTCTGATTGTTAACCCGCTGATTTTCTTCCTCATCAGTCCCTTTATCGCGGGCTGGTTGCTGGTGATTGAGTTCATTTTCACATTAGGTATGGCGCTTAAATGCTACCCGCTTCAGCCGGGTGGATTGCTCGCCATCGAAGCCGTCATGATCGGCATGACCAGCGCAGGACGGATCCGCGAAGAAGTGTCTGCTAATCTGGAAGTCATCTTGCTGCTGATTTTCATGGTCGCTGGCATCTATTTCATGAAGCAGTTGCTGTTAACCGTGTTCACCAAATTGTTGTTGAATCTGCGCAATAAAATTGCCCTTTCACTGGCGTTTTGTTTTGCTGCCGCCTTTCTTTCCGCATTCCTGGACGCACTGACCGTTATTGCCGTGGTGATCAGCGTTTCAGTGGGCTTTTATTCCATTTATCACAACGTTGCTTCAAATCAGAATGAAAATACTGAGGTCAATGACGACAGCTCTTTTACCGGCAATCAGCAGCATCAGGCTGTGCTTGAACAATTCCGCGCATTTTTACGCAGCCTGATGATGCACGCCGGTGTCGGTACCGCGCTGGGTGGCGTGATGACGATGGTCGGCGAACCGCAAAACCTGATCATCGCGAAAAGCGCAGGCTGGCAATTCATCGATTTTCTGATCCGCATGTCGCCGGTCAGCGTGCCGGTCTTTTTCTGCGGATTTATTGTATGTGCGCTGGTAGAACGCTTCCGCTGGTTTGGTTATGGTGCGCAACTGCCACATCCGGTGTATGAAGTGCTTAAAAAGTTTGATCAAAAGAACAGCGAGAACAACACGAAGCAGGAGCGTATAAAACTGGCTGTGCAGGCGGTGATTGGTGTGTGGCTGATTGTTGCGCTGGCATTCCATCTCGCTGAGGTTGGCCTGATCGGCCTGACGGTGATTATCTTTGCAACCGCGTTATGTGGTGTGACGGATGAACATGCCATCGGCAAGGCATTCCAGGATTCACTGCCGTTCACTGCCCTGCTGACGGTATTTTTTGCCATTGTTGCCGTGATCGTCGAACAGCATCTGTTCAGCCCGATCATTCATTTTGTGCTTCAGGCTGCACCGTCCAACCAGCTTTCACTCTTTTACCTGTTCAACGGTTTGCTCTCATCGGTTTCAGATAACGTTTTCGTCGGTACGGTCTACATCAATGAAGCCAAATCGGCGCTGGAAAATGGCATTATCGATCTGAAACAATTTGAGATGCTGGCCGTGGCCATTAATACCGGCACCAACCTGCCTTCAGTGGCGACACCCAATGGTCAGGCAGCCTTCCTGTTCCTGCTGACTTCTGCCCTTGCACCGCTGATCCGGCTTTCTTACGGAAGGATGGTCTGGATGGCATTGCCGTACACTGTGGTCATGACACTCGTCGGCCTGTTGTGTGTTCAGTATCTGTTGCCCGATATGACCCAGTGGTACAGCGACATGGGATGGCTGAGTTTGCCCCCGGTAACTGAGATCATGCCGGTGCATTGATGAAGGAAAGATTGAGTCAGTAATCTCCTGTAAGCACCTTCACTCAGGAAATTACAGAATTTAAAGTCGAATTGTCCGATTTATATTAATTATTTACCGAATATTGATTCGGACAGGCTGGCAGCAGCAAGCAATTGGTTTACACTGCGTGTCAGTAGCTAACTGCAGGGAAAAATTTTCTATGTTGCAATATCTTAACCGCTGTTCACAAGGTCGCGGTGCATGGCTTCTGATGGCTCTGACTGCACTGGCACTTGAGCTGGTTGCATTGTATTTCCAACACGTGATGTTACTTAAGCCCTGTGTCATGTGTATTTATGAACGTTGTGCTCTGATGGGTATTCTGCTGGCTGGCCTCGTCGGTGCTATCGCACCTTCCACATGGTTACGCTATGCCGGGATCCTCATCTGGCTCTACAGTGCTTACGAAGGTATCCGCCTGTCATGGGAACACACCATGATTCAGTTGCACCCTTCTCCGTTCGCCACCTGTGATTTTGCCGCGCGTTTCCCAAGCTGGTTGCCACTGGACAAATGGTTCCCGTGGATGTTTATCGCCAGCGGTGATTGTGCAGAAAAACAGTGGGAATTCCTGTCACTGGGCATGCCACAGTGGCTGGTCGTGATTTTCAGCGTGTTTATGGTGATTGCTGTTCTGGTGCTGCTGGCTCAGTTCGTTAAACCAAAACGTCGCGATTTATTTGGTCGTTAATTCAGTCCTTGCTGACACGGAAAAGCGCCTCTGATGGCGCTTTTTTTATGTCTGTGGAGGAGAAGATGTTTTCCAAAACAGACGTGATGTATTATCTGCAGCGCCCGGTCAACACGGGCTTTCTGCCTCTGTGCTTTTTATTACCATTATTGGAACGTGCAATGAAAAATCTTCCCGTCTGGGCCATTTGGATCATTTGTGTTGGAGCCTGCGTCGCCTTCTGGGTCGTCGCTGGTTTCGTGTTATACGGTCTGTTTAAATAAAATTTAAACATCAGGGATAGAAATCGACAGTGACGTTTAACGGAAATGGAATGACAGGTATTAACGCGGGTGCAATGGCGGAGTTCCATTAATCCCGGCGTTGCTTTTGATCAGAGGTAAGATTTCCCCCTTCCCCCTTCTGCACACAACACACTGCACAAAAAAAGACCTACGTTTGTAAATTCGTCAATGCATTCTATGCTACGAGGGCTAAAAGATTTATCAGAGGAACAAAAATGTTCATTAAAGGATTTTCAAAAGGCTTTTTCATCGCAATTCTTTTTATCGTAACTTTGGCTTTCTTCGATGTATTAAGGCCTTACTACTCTTCCGTACTATGGGCCATTATTCTCGCCGTCATCTTCAATCCGTTAAAAAATCGGCTGAAACAGGTTGTCGGTGATCGCAACGGTGTGGTCTCTCTGCTGACCGTTTTGATAATTTGTCTGATTGTCTTCACCCCTCTGGCGATTATAACCTCGTCGCTGGCACTTGAATTCAATGCGGTTTATACCAAACTGCAGGGAAATCAGACACAGCTGCCCGTGATCCTGGCGGATTTCATCCATCATTTACCACGATGGGCACGGCACTTCCTGTCAGACCATGATCTCGACAGCACCGCTGAGATTCAGAAAAAACTTTCTGATGTGGCACTGCAAGGTAGTCAGTATCTGGCCGGCAGCGTTTTCGTAATAGGTAAGAGCACATTCGGCTTTGTCGTGGGTTTCGGCATCATGCTGTATATCCTGTTCTTCCTGATCAAGGATGGCGCTTACCTGGTCAATCTGACACTCGCCACCCTGCCGTTGTCACGGTATGTAAAGCATCATCTGTTTATGAAGTTTGCAGCAGTTTCTCGCGCGACAGTAAAAGGCACCGTTGTGGTGGCGGTTGTACAGGGCGCGCTGGGCGGTATTGCGTTTTACATCGCCGGTCTGGACGGAAGCCTGCTTTGGGGTGCTCTGATGGCGTTCCTGTCGATCATTCCGGCAGTGGGTTCAGCCATTATCTGGGTGCCTGCGGCGATTTATTTCTTCGCCTCCGGGATGCTGTGGCAGGGGATCTTTATTGTGGCCTTCTTCGTGGTGGTCATCGGCATCGTGGATAACGTGTTACGTCCGCTGCTGGTCGGCAAAGACACCAAAATGCCGGATTATCTTATCCTGGTCACCACACTTGGCGGTATGGAAGTATATGGCATCAATGGCTTCGTGATTGGCCCGCTGATTGCCGCGTTATTCATCGCCTGCTGGAACATTCTTTCCGGCCGGGATCATCAGAACAATACCGATGAGATTAATGAAGACTTTATCGAAGAAGGGAAAAACCATCCAGATGCCTGAGGCTCTCAGCAACTGCGACAATCCACCGAGTTTTACCAAATATGATTATGAAGTTTTCATAACCTGGCGTAGAAATAAGAAGCAATAGATACTCTTTGTCTGAAGGGGCAATGAATGAAAAATATCATCTTAAGTATGGTCGCAAAAATCTCCCACATGGAAGCGGATTCCAAGCAACTTACCGCACAGGTTGAGGCTCAGTCCCTTTTGCTGAGTGCTATATTTTTAACTGTCGGCAAAAATGGCGGCCCCCAGGAAATTATCGAAAGCGTGAACAAAGCCATCAACTCAGTGCTGGACTCTGCTGATGAGATGCTTAAATCAGACGCTAAGATTTTGTTCGAGCAATTCCAGGCACTCATTGAACTGACCCGACTGATTGATAAAGAAGATCCTGAACTGGATGCCGAAGCACTCAGCGCCATGAACGGTGTCAGACCCGACTCTGAGATTTAGTGTAAAAATTCGTAATAAAAAGCCCCGGCAATGATTGCCGGGGCTTTTTGTTTTCTGATTGCGGGCAAAATCGGTTATCTGGCCCAGCTTGGCTTATTCATGGCATGCAGGTGTCGGGAAGCAAAGTGATGTGAAGTAAGATTTAATCACGGTTTAAACAGAGTATTACCGCAAACTGAAGCGCTGCTTGGCACGTAGTAACATCGGTTTGCGGTAATTTTTTGCCCCGAATATGCCCCTCTTCTGCCCCGCGATTGTCTGCAGCATCTCTATGCCATATCTTAGTGACACCGGTTCTTCCACAACGAAGCTGAACCAGTCATCGTAAACCTGTCCCAGCCAATAGCCACCACCGTGCTCTTTGAGACGCTGGAAGAAGACATATCTGCCCGGCGGTATCCAGTCACGTGTCTCTCCTCGATACACGATATCAAAACCTAAATCCCTGCCCATAACTCACCTCATAAGTACTGTATATGCATACAGTATAGTCTCAGGCGTTTTGGATTGTGAAGGGCTTTGTATGGGTAGATTGGTGGAGGATGCAATATGAACTTTGCACAAAGGCGCCTCAATGCATGTGTCCGATCAAACTTTCACTAAAAATATTCATACATTCTGACGAATTGCAAACACAATACTTAGTAATAATTTACAATCATCGTGCCGATACACTCCTTTTATCCAAACAAGAGATATCACTCATGTCTTTACCTCCAAAAAGGTTATTTGCAATTGATTTTATGCGGGTTTTTTCTTTGCTTATGATTATTTTATTTCATTTCAATGTGGAGATGATAACCAGGAGGGGATATGGAGATATGATTTTATGGCACGGGAATGATTATTTTGATTTGGGTCAGATAGGAGTGGGGTTGTTTGTTATTATATCGGGGTATTCTCTGACAATGTCATCAGAGTTTATTAGCACTCGTGACTTTTACAAAAAGAGGCTTTTGAGAATATTTCCACAGTTTTACATTTCATACATTGCGTGTCTTTTTTTACTTTTTATTTTTAATGGATCTATATCATTTTCAGCCCCTACCGAAAACTTTATATTCACAGTCATGGGTTTTGATGGCTATCTAAATTATAAATTACAGACCTTTTATGTTACAGGTGAATGGTTCTTAGGTGCAATTATTTCATTATATGCTTTGTTCCCATTTATAAGGTCTGCTATATACAAACACCCCATCATCACGCTCTCATCTTCTTTGTTTGTTTTTCTGCTTAACTCACATTTATATTCGATTCTTTATACTGTTAATGAATGGAACAACATAGTCAGCATGGCGGTCCTTTTCATTTTTGGTGGTGTTGCAAAAGTTTTATTTTCAAATGGTGATATAAAGAACAAGTTTATTATCTCTGTTCTATGTGCTTTATATTTACTCGTCTTCATAAACGATAACATAGTGCTTACTAAAATAATAACTGCAATTTTTATATTTTGTATACTGATGCTTGTTTTTGAACTAAAGGCATTTTCGACAATGCACTCATCAATTCTAAACAAGCTTGCTGAGTTAAGCTTTGCCATATTCCTTGTTCATCACGTAATTATATATATAATTACAAGTATTAATTTCGACACAAGCTTTTTGCAAAATAAATATACTTTGTTTTCTATGTGCTTAATTTCTTCATTTATCTTTGGCAATATATGCCATTTATTAAACTGCTTGCTATTTAAAAAATATAGCCTTCCTTGGCGTCGTCATATTTTGTGATTATTTATTCTGCTTTGGTGAAGGTGCCAGTTGCTGGATTATAACTGTCACCAATGCCACCCTGAGCGGGGTCATCAACTTTAATTACATATGTGCCGTCTGGCGGTGACCACTGGTCTACATCAGCATTCCACCACACGCGATTAACAACGATATTTGTAACGCTATCTATTACTGCCCATGTGGCCAACTCTAAAGCTCCCATCATGCATACTCCCACACGATAAACATGCCTTTGGTTCCGTTTCCGCCATGTGTTGCGGCTGAGCTTGCAGGAACCCCGGCGCCGCCACCGCCATACCCGGTTGCATCGCCACCCTGACCGCTAGATGAGTTCCCGCCTCCAGAACCATATGGGGAGGTGCCGCCAAGCCCTGATGTGCATACCCCGCTGTATACGTTGCCGTTAAATCCTTGCATTCCTTGATTTACAACGCCACTTACTTGACCGCTTAAAGTTGGGATTGCCCCCGGTGTACCTGCTGCCGATGCCCAAAATGCTACAGATGTGCCTTGTGCACTTACGGGTCCACCTCCACCCCCGGGGATTACCATTAGAGAGCCAAAACTTGATGTACCGCCAGATGCACCTGCTGCGTAGCTTGCTGCCCCAATAGCGCCGATTGTTACTGCTACACCACTAAACCCTGAGGTATACCAAGCTTGTGCAGTACTCCCGCTTGCACCGCCAGAGCAGGCAGTTACAAAGGAAGAGCTAGTTGCAGTACTGCCGCCTCCATTGCCACCCGTGCCAACACCCTGCACGAAAATCTTATTTGTACCAGTCGTTGGTGTATAAGTGCTGTTGCTTGTGATGTATTTCACATCAAGCAATCTGCCCGGCGGCCCCATGACGTTATGGGAGGTCGAATTTACGAGGAGTGTTGTTTGATTCGAGGCTTTCGACGCGTTCTAGGCCGATGCGCTCGATGAGTCTGATGCGGTATTCGACTGCGTTACCACTGAGCTGCCGATTACAACGAGTGCAAGCAGAATGGCAGTTAAAAACATTGAACTTCAAGTGAGCTGCCGCGCCGCGTGACCGGTAGTGACTGGCATCTACCGCGCTGCCGGTTAGGTAATTGCTGGAACCCACTAACTCCCCTCCGCAACTGACGCAGACCTTGTTAAAATCGCGCATTCTGATATACCGATTAAACGCTGTCTGAGCTTCTTTCTGCCACTCTGAAACACCCTTGAGCTTTTCCCTTCGCCTCTTCAAGTCGTCGCGCTGGATGCGTTTCTGCTTGCGAGATTCACGCTCTGCTATCTCAGCATCACGTTGCTTGTTGAAGGTGATAGCGCATTTGTAGTTGTGGCAGACTTTTTGGAGAGAACTTCGAGGGGTGTATTCGGTAGAGCAGATTGCGCAGGATTTTTTCTTTGGCTCTTTGCGTAGCCTCGGGTCTTTGGTCGGAGTTTTCACCTTTCCTCCTCACTTTTAACCACAGCATAACCGCAAAATGCAGCCACCAGAGACGCCATCCATAAGAATGCAACCCCCGCAGCCGTGTCGCCTCCATACACTATGTTAAAACCGTTTATTGCGATGTATACGGTGAATCCGGCAAACCATACGAAGATAAATGCTAATATTGCTAAGAGATACTTAATCATCACTCTCACTCCTCATCTGTTCAGAAACCTCGACACCGCCCAGCGCAAAGAAGCTTTCGCAAGATTCGCAGACATACACTTCCGATTCGGCCAAGGCCATGCCACAAGCAGCGCACGGTGTAGAAACTGGTTCTCTTCCATCTGTCATATCCGGTTAGAGAACCACTGCGGATTACTGCGCGTGTGGTTCATCTACCAGGGGCAAAGGGTTAGGGAAAACCTTGGCGTCCCAGACACGGCAAAGAACCGGCGCATGGCTGGGGAGTTAAGGGAGTCAATTCGCTACGCCATCAAAACTGGAAACTTCAACTACGCCGCGCAGTTCCCTTCATCAAAACAGTTGCATAAGTTCGGTGTTGCGCAGTTGAACGTCACGATGGAGCAACTTGCGGAGAAATGGCTGGCCTTGAAGGAAATGGAAATCACTCGAAATGGAATTAACAGGTACCGGTCATACATCAAAATCTGCGTAGGGATTATTGGGGAAGACAGGCTGATTTCTTCTGTCACTAATGAAATGGTACTCGGCCTGAGAAGGGAGTTGCTGACTGGTTTTCAGATGGCTGGAATTCATCAGAAAACCCGACAACTCAAGAGGGGCCGCACAGTCAGAACAGTGAACGTCTACATGTCGTGCTTTGCAGGGATGATGGAATTTGCGGTAGCAAACGGATACATAGAACGTTCACCCTTCCTTGGGGTGAGCCCATTGAAGAAAAGCAAATCAGAACCAGATCCGTTAACGCGGGAGGAGTATGCGAGGCTTATAGAAGTTGCACCGTCACTTCAGGTAAAGAACATCTGGAGTCTGGCGGTGAATACAGGGATGAGGCACGGAGAGATATGTGCGCTGGCGTGGGAAGATATTGATCTCAGGGAATGGACGATAACTATTAGCCGAAATATGGCTGTTGTTAATCACTTCACGCCACCTAAAACAGAGAGCGGCAACCGAACCATCAAGTTGACGAACCCTGCGATTGAGGCGCTGAAGGAGCAAATGGCTTTAACGAGGATGGGGAAGCAAATAAAGGTAGATGTTCACCTTCGAGAATTTGGCAGAATTCGAAAAGATGATTGCACCTTTGTGTTCTCCCCTCGCCTGTCCGCCAGAAATGGTAAAGGTGGAGACTGGTACTCTCCGGGGGTGTTTAGCGGGACGTGGAACTTCGCTCTGAAGAAGGCCGGTATTCGTCATCGCAAAGCATACGAAACGAGACACACTTTCGCCTGTTGGGCATTGAGCGCCGGAGCGAATCCTAACTTTGTAGCAAACCAAATGGGTCACACATCTTCACAGATGGTGTATAGCGTTTACGGGAAGTGGATGAGCGAGAATAACAGTAATCAGATGGACATTTTAAACGCAGGATTTACGGGTGATGCCCCGTATATGCCCCGCGCTATATCACAGTGATGAAGTTCTTCAATCACTTCAGGTAGTTATCTGGCCCAGCTTGGCTTATTCAGGATGTGATCCTGCCAGTCTTCAACGTCGTCTTCGCGCACGGCGATGTAACGTACGGAGATCTGCGCTGTATGCATGGCCGATTTCGATGCTTTGTTCAGCAACGGATGCCAGGGAAGCAGCGGGCGTCCTTCGCCGATCAGGCGATAGGCGCAGGTTGGCGGCAGCCAGTCGAAGGTTGTCAGGTTTTCGCGGGTCAGTTTAATGCAATCTTCTTCCAGCGTGAAACGACGTTCATAGTTACGACACTGGCAAGACTTGATGTTGAGCTGGTTACAGGCGACGTTGGTGAAATAGATTTCATCGGTGTCTTCGTCGATCAGCTTATGCAGGCAGCATTGTCCGCAGCCGTCGCACAATGCTTCCCATTCTTCGTCGGTCATTTCAGACAGCGTTTTGTGCTGCCAAAAAGCGGGTTCAGTCATAATGTGCATCCGGTATAAAGAAAATGAGGGTGCTTATATAGACGCTTTAGCCTGCAGATGCAAGTAAAGCCGCCGGAAATGGGTTCCGGCGGAGAGGAAAAACGCCGTCAGATCACGCGGGAACTTACCTGTTTACCATTAAGTGTAGCCACAATTTCATCACCCGCTTTTAGCGGGCCGACGCCGTGTGGTGTACCGGTCAGAATGATATCGCCCGCGCGCAGCGTGAAGAAGCGGCTCATATAGGCAATCAGCGGCAGAAGCGGCGTCAGCATATCGCGGGTATTCCCGCTCTGACGCACTTCTCCATTGATCTCTAACCGCAGTTCAGCCTGTTGTGCATCACCAAATTCACTTACCGGAATAAATCCGCTCATCGGGCAGGAACCGTCAAACCCTTTGGCTTTTTCCCAGGGTTGTCCGGCTTGTTTGAACGTCGACTGCAAATCCCGCAGCGTCAGGTCAAGTGCCAGCCCGTAACCAGCGATAGCATTGGCGACGCGATCTTCCGTCGCCTGCTTCAGTGGTGTGCCGATAAGTACCGCCAGTTCGACTTCATGATGTACCGCACCGAGATCCTTCGGGATGACGATGGGTTGGCGGAAATCGCACAAAGCGGTTTCCGGCTTGATAAATAACACCGGTTCCGCCGCTTTCTGCCCGCCCATCTCTTTAATATGATCGGCGTAGTTACTGCCGACACACACGACTTTGTTGACCGGAAAATCCAGTAATGCGCCGTGCCAGTCTCTGTGTTGGTACATACAGCTACTCCTTGAAGTTAGGAATTTCAGCCGCTGAACGGATTATGCGGTGCTGGCGCTAACGGTGCAGAAGGCGCCGGAGTTGTCGCCGGTGCTAAATCGCCGGAAGCCACCGGTGACTGCGAGCCCATAATACCATCCGCCATCATGCCGATACTCAGCGCGAAATAGGTTGAACGGTTCCAGTGCATGATCGTACGGAAGTTATCGTAAACCAGGAACGCGCGCCCCTGCGTGTCATCCGGTGTGATAATCCATGAACGGGTCGCTGTCGACATTAGCGGGTTGCCGTCAACTTGCGTCACGCCGCGCTGCTGCCAGTAGCTGGCCGGATGCATCTGGTTATTTTTCAGCCCCGACAGAGCGCCATCAAAGTTAGCTGGTAATTTCACTTCCTGGCCCCAGCCCTGATCGCCTTTCCAGCCTTCTTTCGCCAAATAATTGGCCGTGGAAGCAAAAACATCATCGGTGTTTGCCCAGATGTCTATCTTGCCGTCGCCGTTACCGTCAGCGCCGTAAGTCAGATAAGAACTTGGCATAAACTGCGACTGCCCCATCGCACCCGCCCAGGAACCTTTCATCATGTCGCTGGTGGCTTTACCGGAATCGACAATTTTAAGCGCCGACATAAATTCTTTGGTGAAGAAGGCTTCACGACGTCCTTCGAAGGCCAGTGTGGCCAGCGCAGAGAATACATCCTCTTTACCCTGAATTTTGCCGAAGCTGCTTTCCATCGCCCATAACGCCACAATGTACTGCGGCTGAACCCCATAACGTTCGCTGGCTTTTGTCAGCGCAGGCAAATTACTCTGAAGCTGTTCCTGCCCCTGTTTAATCTTCCATTCAGGCAGAACGCGTGTCAGATAATCGTCGAGGGTAATTTTCTTTTCGAGCTGATTGCGATCTGAATTGATCACGCGGTCAACAAAATGAATGTTGGCGAAGGTGCTGTCGATGGTCTGCTGGCGGATCCCTTGTGAGAGCGCCTGTGCTTTGAGTTGTTCGACATAAGCCGGGAATTCCGCGGGGTCCCGCCCCTGTTCAGCCAGAGACGTTTTGCCAGAAGGCGCTGCCGGTGCGGCAGCAGCAGGCTGTGTTGCCGCAGTGGATGGTGTAGAGGGTTGCCCTGAGGTAGCTTTCTGTGCTGCACAACCACTGAGGATGATCAGCGGTGTTAACACGGCCAGTGCCGACAATTTCATCAATTTCTTCCTTTTGACTTCTGCAAGTGATTCATCGCTATAAGCTTTGAGCACGACCAAGATGAATGCAAGTCATGCCGTCTGAAAGTTCGAGGAGTGCCGAGACAAATGTCAGGAATGCGTTATTTACTGGCGTCGTTCAGATGAATATTCAATAAACTTTCTACCGGCGGTGGAACCTGCAGATAATAACCCTGCTCTTCCAGCGACTGACGCACTTTAGCAATATCTGCTGTGGCAAGTTTTTCACGGTTTGCCAGGTTTAGCATCATTGAGAACTGAGGCACGCCAAAACCTTTGAGTAATTCTTCAGGCACACGGGAAAAATCGTCTTTTTTTTCGACATACAGATAAGTCTGGTCGCGTTTAGTACTTCTATAGATCACACAAAGCATTTTTTTAACTCTATTTTATTGAAACGGTGGCTTGCCTAGATATAACTGTAACTATAACATGCTTATCGTACATCGGAATATCGCCCCCCGAGTGGTATTCCGGGGATTTAGAGTTGCTGAGACTGAGTCAGGATAGATGTCACAATCGCCAATAGAACTAAAAGGCAGCAGTTTTACCTTATCGGTTGTTCATTTACATAGTTCACAACCT
Organism: Rahnella sp. NRRL B-41462; assembly: GCF_003263525.1. Taxonomy (NCBI): domain Bacteria; kingdom Pseudomonadati; phylum Pseudomonadota; class Gammaproteobacteria; order Enterobacterales; family Yersiniaceae; genus Rahnella; species Rahnella sp. NRRL B-41462. The sequence goes on from NZ_JYDF01000065.1 coordinate 13,248, forward strand.
GAGGTTATTTACCAGGCATTACAGGAAAAAGTGGAGCAAGCTCCAGCCTTTTTGAAAAATGCCCCTGTTGTTATCAACGTTGCCTCACTGACCGGTGAAGCAAACTGGAAAGACATTCAACAGGCTGTCGCTTCTGCAGGCTTTCGCATTGTTGGCATCAGTGGTTGCAAAGATGAGGCGCAAAAACGCGCACTTTCCCGCACCGGTTTACCGCTGCTGAGTGAAGGCCGCGCACAGCGTATCGCTGCAGAACCACCGGTTCCTGTCGTGCCCGACAATGCACCGGCTAAAACCCGCATTGTCAGTACTCCGGTCAGATCCGGCCAACAAATTTATGCCCGTAACAGCGACCTCATCGTGACCAACAGTGTCAGCGCAGGTGCGGAACTGATTGCCGATGGCAATATCCACATCTACGGCATGATGCGAGGCAGAGCGCTGGCTGGCGCAGCAGGCGATGCAAATTGTCAGATTTTTTGCACGCAGTTAGGCGCTGAACTAGTCTCTATCGCAGGGCAATACTGGTTGAGTGATCAAATCCCGGCCGATTATCTCGGTCAGGCAGCGCGCCTCAGCCTGTTAAATAATGTGTTAACCATACAACCTTTAAACTAAGCCCTTTTGACAAGGAATCCATTCATGGCACGCATCATAGTTGTTACATCGGGTAAAGGGGGCGTTGGCAAGACCACTTCAAGCGCGGCCATTGCTACCGGTTTAGCTCAAAAAGGCAAAAAGACTGTAGTTATCGATTTCGATATCGGTCTGCGTAATCTCGACCTGATTATGGGCTGTGAGCGCCGGGTGGTTTATGATTTCGTTAACGTGATCCAGGGTGATGCCACGCTGAATCAGGCGCTTATCAAAGATAAACGCACCGAAAACCTGTTTATTCTTCCGGCTTCGCAAACACGTGATAAAGACGCACTGACCCGCGAAGGCGTTGAGAAGATCCTGAACGATTTAGCCGAAATGGAATTTGATTTCGTGGTGTGCGATTCCCCTGCGGGCATCGAAACCGGCGCACTGATGGCGTTGTATTTCGCCGATGAAGCCGTGATCACCACCAACCCAGAAGTCTCTTCCGTTCGTGACTCCGACCGCATCCTGGGCATTTTGTCTTCAAAATCTCGCCGTGCGGAACAAGGCTTAGAGCCTATCAAAGAACATCTGCTTCTTACCCGTTACAACCCGGGCCGTGTCAGCCGTGGCGACATGCTGAGCATGGAAGATGTGCTGGAAATCCTGCGTATTCCTCTGATCGGGGTTATCCCGGAAGATCAGTCTGTACTGCGTGCGTCCAACCAGGGCGAGCCGGTCATTCTGGATCAGGAATCCGATGCAGGGAAAGCGTATGACGATACTGTCAGCCGTCTGCTTGGGGAAGAACGTGCATTCCGTTTCATTGAGGAAGAGAAGAAGAGTTTCCTGAAACGCCTTTTTGGGGGATAAACCATGGCATTGTTAGATTTCTTTCTGTCCCGCAAAAAATCGACAGCCAATATAGCCAAGGAACGGCTACAGATCATCGTAGCCGAACGGCGTCGAGGGGATAGTGAACCATCCTATCTGCCTGAACTGAAACGTGACATTCTGGCGGTCATCTGTAAGTACATTAAGATTGACCCAGAAATGTTGCAGGTTCAGTTCGAGCAAAAAGGTGACGATATTTCCGTACTGGAACTTAACGTCACCCTGCCAGAATCGGAAGAAACGCCTAAATGACAGCAGTCTGTTTGCTTTGTTCGCAGGTGTTTTTTTCAGCATAGCGCCCCCTGTTTTTTCAGGGGGCTACTGCTTTTTATCTCGTTCCCTTCCGCTATTCTCTTCCCGCCCCGAAATAACCACTGTATATAACCCCATTAAACAGGTTCTTTTTCCGTCTGTTTGTGCTTATTCCTGATAATTCTTGATTAAGACTTCTCTCATTTTAGCTGGAATTTAATATCCCCAGACTGGCCTGATTGCCGCTATTTTAGGATTAAGCGTTATCGGGAAATATAAAATAAAAAGAGCGGGACAATTGCCCGCTCTTTTTAACGCATATTCACTTTCCTTCTTAAAAGAAGGAATCAATAATTGCTCAAAATTTCATTCAGTCTTTCAGCTAACAACTTCCCGCGCCAGCCACTGATTAATTCAGGTTGTGATTCTTTATCTTTTAACTTCCAGTGATGGGTCAGTAACTGATTAATCTGGCGACGTGATGCCAGCATTTCAACGCTCAGTTTACTCTCTTCACTGACAGTCTGAATAAGTGCCTTAATATCCTTAAAGACTTTGCGGTAACCCGGCTGATCAATCAGGTTCAAAATCGGTGCGGGCAGTTCAGCTTCATCCAGTGCATTCGATTCCTCCACCAGCGCCAGCAACGTACGCCCGTGATAGCGAATCTCCGGGCCACTCAGACCAAGCGCTTCCAGCTCGCCCAGCGACGTTGGCTGATAGCGCGCCACCTGCCAGAGGTTTTCCTCACGTACTACAAAATTAACGGCCAGATCACGCTGACGGGCCTGGTTCAGGCGCCACGCGGCTAACAACTTCAGGCATCCCAACTGGCGTGGACGCAACTGAAAAGCGTTACTGATTTCCAGATAAGCCAGTTCCGGTTGCAGCACTTCCTTACGGCGGCGGCACAGAGCAAGACATTCATCCAGCGCGGCATCCATCCACCCTGCGTCTTGTGTTTCACGCATCAGTTGATCGGCCAGCGGCAGCAGATACCACACGTCAGCCGCAGCATAGACGCATTGCTTTTCGCTCAGCGGACGGGCTATCCAGTCAGTGCGCGATTCGCTTTTATCCAGCTCAACGCCGGTGGTTTCAGCCACCAGACGTGCAAAACCACAGGACAACGGGCGCCCGCTGAAAGCAGCGAGGATCTGCGTATCAATCAGCGGCGAAGGCATCACCCCAAAGGCATTCAGGAAAACTTCCAGATCTTCGCTGCCGGCATGCAGGAATTTGATGACATCAGGATCAACCAGCAAATCAATGAAGGGTTGCCAGGCGGTGATTGGCAATGGGTCGATCAGCGTCAGCCTTTCGCCATCGAATAACTGTATGAGCCCCAGTTGCGGATAATACGTGCGGGTACGGACAAATTCGGTATCCAGCGCAATTTTACTGTGCGCTTTGGCCTGAAGACAAACTTGCTCCAGCGCGTCATTGGTGGTGATCAACTCATAATTCAAAACATCATTCTCTTAATCATTACTGCGTTATAACGTGATAACGCCGGACATCGCCGGCGTTAAGAATCTGACTCTTTCTGACTGAACAGGCAATCCGCTATGCCGCATCCTGCTTCGGAGTGGCTTTCGGTTTCAGCTGCTCATCACGAAGTTCCCTTCTGAGAATTTTACCGACATTTGACTTCGGCAACTCGTCGCGGAACTCGACAATCTTCGGTACTTTGTAACCGGTTAATAACCGACGACAATGTGCGAGAAGCTCTTCGCTGGTCAGTGATGGGTCTTTCTTCACCACGCAAATTTTGACGATTTCACCCGACGACTCATCCGGCACGCCAATGGCGGCAACTTCGAGTACCTTGTCATGCTGTGAAACCACCTCTTCAATTTCGTTAGGGTAAACGTTGAAACCGGAAACCAGAATCATGTCTTTTTTACGGTCAACAATCCGTAAGAAGCCCTGCTCGTCCACTGTAACGATATCGCCCGTCGATAACCAGCCATCTTTTAGCACCTCATCGGTGGCGGAAGGCCGTTGCCAGTAACCCAGCATAACCTGCGGGCCTTTAACCCACAGCTCGCCAGGCTGGCCAGGCCCGACATCCTGGCCGTTATCATCCACGAGACGGACTTCCGTGGATGGCACTGGCAGACCGATACTGCCACTGTAATGTTTCAAATCATACGGGTTACCCGCCACCAGCGGTGAACATTCTGTCAGTCCGTAACCCTCCAGCAGATGTTTACCGGTCAGTTTTTCCCACTTCTCTGCCACTGATTTCTGCACCGACATTCCGCCGCCGACAGAAAGACGCAACGAGGAGAAGTCAAGCTCACGGAAATCTTCATTATTGAGCAACGCATTGAACAATGTATTCACGCCGCTGATAGCCGTGAAAGGATATTTCCCGAGTTCTTTGACCATCCCCGGCACGTCGCGCGGATTGGTGATGAGCAGGCTTTTACCGCCCAGTTCAAGGAACAGCAGGCAATTCACCGTCAGTGCGAAAATGTGATACAGCGGAAGTGCGGTTACCACCAGCTCATGTCCCGGCTGTAACAACGGCGCGTAGGCCGCTTTCGCCTGCTCGAGATTCGCCTGCATGTTGCGGTGGGTCAGCATCGCCCCTTTCGCCACGCCCGTCGTTCCGCCGGTATATTGCAGGAACGCCAGATCATTATTAATGATATCGGGCTTAATGTATTGCAGACGACGTCCGCGCTGTAAGGCGGTGCGGAAGGAAATCGCGTTCGGCAAGTGGTATTTAGGCACCAGCCGTTTGATATATTTCACCACAAAGTTAACCAGCGTCCCCTTCGCCGCAGAAAGCTGATCGCCCATTCGGGTCAGGATCACATGCTTAACCTGGGTTTTGTACACCACTTTTTCCAGGGTATGTGCAAAGTTTGAAACAATCACAATGGCACTGGCACCGCTGTCGTTGAGCTGATGCTCGAGTTCACGCGGCGTATACAGAGGATTGACGTTGACTACCACCATGCCGGCGCGCAATACGCCAAACAGGGCAATCGGGTATTGCAGCAGATTCGGCATCATCAGGGCAACGCGGTCGCCCTTCCTGAGCCCAAGCTCATTTTGCAAATAGGCGGCGAAAGCACGGCTGCGCTCTTCGAGCTTGCGGTAAGTCATCACCTCGCCCATGTTGATAAATGCCGCATTGTCAGCGTAACGCAACGTAGCATTTTCAAACATCTCGACCAGCGAACTGTAGCGGTCAGGGTCGATGTTCTCAGGAACATCTGCCGGATATCGTTTTAGCCAAACCTTTTCCAAGGTATCACTCCTGAAATCATGTTCTGTTGCCGTCTCTATTCGACGAGTTTTATCACGTCTTTAACAATATTTTAACTCAGCTTACCAGTTGCGTTTCAAACAATGTCGAGGTTGAGAGGCGGGTCACTTTTTCTGTGCCCTTACTTTGTCAACCGTCCATGGCAGAAAATAAAAAGGCGGCAATTAAGCCGCCTTAACAACGCTTCTCTTCAGGTCATTTCCCGGGCAGCGGCACAACAGAATGCGTCGCTGCCGGTTTTACTGTTGCCGGGGGAAGCGCGCCATGAGAAGGCGGAGCTCCACGCGGCGGCGGCGGTCTATTCGGTGACGACGCTTTCGACCCGGGCCGGTGCTGTATTATACCAGCCGGGACCCCAACCGGGCCCAAACCCCCGCCCCCAGGAATCATACGGCCCGCCAAAACCATAGCCCCACGGGCCGATAGGTTGCGGAGGCATGACGACCTGTTGCTGTATCCGCCAGCGTTTGTAGCTGTTGACATTAACGGTAACGAAATCATAAGACGTCTGGCCGATGGTGCCCTTTTCCACGCCGGTAATTGGCCCGACGACGGTCACTAACTGATTGCGGTAATCCACCGGATCCACAAAACCGTTAATGTAAGCCATGATGCGTCCGCGTGATGCTGCCCCTAAAATCGGGCGAGCGCCCTCATCCAGCGGAACAGTTGCGATTTCCAGACGCGTCTTGTTTTGCAGGTTGGTTACGGCAATCACTTTGCCGCCAAAACGCGACTCCTGCCCGACGTACAAATTCGGCGCGCCCTGCACGGCCTGTAAATTCATTTGCGGCGTAGCCGTGGTCCCACGAATTTCATCGGGCACGGTGACACACCCTGATAATACCAACACGCTGAGTGCAACAGCACTCAGCACCATTTTCTTACCCGTTACACCTGATAACTGCTGAACAACAGACCACTTACGCATTACGATGACTCCTGTGCAAACTCTTCATTTTGACCGTCTTTTGATGCACAAGTTGCCATGACTTATCGGCCTGGCAGCTTTTTCCACGTAACTTCATTACGCAGGTAAGTCGGTTCAGCATCTTCCGGATTAACGCGAATACCGTTTTCCCAGAGCTGCAGCGCCAGCGGCAACATATCTTCCGCCTGCGGCAGTAACATTTTTCCATCAAATAAATCCGCCGCCGGGGATTCACCCAGTAAATGCGGATAGGCTTCCCAGCCCGTACCCACGGTGGCAAAGCGCCCGTTTCGCTCAACGGTACGCGCCAGCAGTTGTTCAGGTTTGATGACCGTCTCGGTATTTTCACCGCTCCAGACACCTTGTGTATTGCGGGTAAATTCACCCCAGTACACTTCGCCCATGCGGGCATCAATGGCTGCCAGCACCTGTTCCGCGCCGGTCTGGCGGTAAGCACCCTGCGCCATGGTGAGTAAGGTGGAGACGGGCAACAAAGGCAGTTCTGCGCCGAGCGATAAGCCTTGCGCGATACCTATGCCGATGCGCACACCGGTAAAACTACCCGGTCCCCGGCCGAAGGCCAGTGCGTCGAGTTGTTTCAGGGAAAGCCCCGCTTCGGCGAGGATCTGCTGCACCAGTGGCAGAATGCGCTGCGTATGTTCGCGGGCGCAAAGTTCAAAATGAGCGAGCGTTTCGCCCTGATCGTAAAGCGCAACCGAACAGGCTTCTGTCGCCGTATCAATTGCTAAAATTCGCGTGGACATGCCAAACCTCAGGCGGGAAATTAATAAGTTATACCCTCAATACCTCGCGCGCAGTCAACGCATCTGCAACGTGAAATATGACGGGTATAAGAACCTTTTTCGGGGCGGCATCTTAGCATAAACAAAGGGCTAATTCTGCTCTTCAGCGTTTTGTAAAAAGCGGATCGCTTGCGTCAGATCTCGCGTGCGTGGCGTCGGCGGCAAACTGTTGAGAAAAACTTCACCATAGGGACGCATTACCAGCCTGTTATCGCAAATCACCATCACCCCGCGATCATCCGTATCACGGATCAAACGTCCGACACCCTGTTTAAGCGTAATGACAGCATCCGGTAATTGTACGTCATTGAACGGATCTCCGCCGCGCAGACGGCAATCCTCAATACGGGCTTTAAGCAATGGATCGTCAGGCGACGTGAATGGCAGTTTGTCGATAATTACGCACGACAGCGCGTCACCGCGCACGTCCACCCCTTCCCAGAAACTGCTGGTGGCGACCAGTAATGCGTTACCGGCTTCGACAAACTGCGCCAGCAACTGGCCCTTGCTGGTTTCGCCCTGCAACAAAACCGGCAGCGTCAGGCTGGCCCTGAATTCTTCCGCCAGTTCACGCATCATTTTGTGAGACGTACACAGGAAAAAACAGCGGCCTTTATTAGCTTCGATAAGCGGGCGCAACATCCGCGCCAGCTGTTTCGAACTGCCCTGCACATTTGATTCAGGCAGAAAGCGCGGAACGCACAACAGCGCCTGTTTGGCGTAATCGAACGGGCTCGGCAGCAGCAACGTTTCTGCCTCATCCAGCCCCAGACGCTCAGTAAAATGATGCAGCTGATCGTTCACCGAAAGCGTTGCCGAGGTGAAAATCCACGCCCCCGGTTTTTCTTTCATCATCTCGCTGAATTTGTCGGTCACCGACAAGGGAGTCAGCGCCAGGACGAAATGGCGTGAATTACATTCGTACCAGTAACTGTAACCGGGGATCGACACGTCTTTCAGGCGTTTGAGACGGTTGCGGTAAAGCGTGGCGCGCTCGAAAGCCGCATCCAGCAACGCAGAACGGCCGAGGGACAATTTAACCACGTCGTAGCAAAGTTCCAGCGCGTCATCGAGCAACAGTAAGGCACGCTGAATGGCGGGCTGACTGAGAACATCGCGAAGATTGCCGCGAAAACCGGGCTCGCCGAGCGCCAGACGGAAATCCATCGTGCTCTGGCTAAGCCGGTCAGCGCTTTTCTGCAACTGCACAGAGTCACGGACTTCCGTGCGGTAAGCAATAGTAATGTCTTTTGCCATATCAAGCAGCTGGCGGCTGGTGACCTGCTGGCCAAAATACTGGCTGGCGATGTCAGGGATCTGATGGGCTTCGTCGAAAATCATCACGTCAGCTTCGGGGATCAGCTCACCAAAGCCGCTCTCCTTCACCACCATGTCCGCCATAAACAGATGATGGTTCACCACCACCACATCGGCGTCCATAGCCTTACGGCGGGCTTTTACCACAAAGCATTCTTTATACAGCGGGCAGTCACTCCCCAGACAGTTGTCGTTGGTACTGGTCACCAGCGGCCAGACAAAGCTGTCTTCCGGTACCACGGTGCAGGTGCTGATATCGCCCTCTTCCGTGCTGCTCGACCAGTGACGCAGATGCGCCAGTTCGCTGAGTGCCTGGCTGGCAAGATCGCCGCCGGAGAGCGATTGCTGCTCCAGACGTTCCAGACATAAATAGTTTGAGCGCCCTTTCAGCAGCGCCAGACGGCCCTTGAAATTCAGCGCGCTGGCAACTTTGGGCAAATCGCGGGAATAAAGCTGATCCTGTAAGTTTTTCGAACCGGTGGAGATAATGACTTTTTTGCCGGAGCGCAATGCCGGTGCCAGATACGCGTAGGTTTTACCGGTACCAGTACCGGCTTCCACCACCAGCCCTTGCTTACCGCTGATGGCTTTGCTGACAGCCTGCGCCATCAGACGCTGAGGTTCACGGGGTTTAAAACCTTCAATTTTCTGCGCCAGTGCGCCGTCTGTTGCGAAATCGTCTGTCACTCTGTCTCTCTACCTGTACGGATCAGCAGTGATTATGCCAATCCCTCGCCCCGACTACCACCGCCATCTGCCAATCCAACGTATTCATCCTTTGTGATACCCTTAGCGGCATCATAAAAAAGTGACTAACTGGAGCCATAATATGACCATCGAGCGTATCCGACCTGAGCCACGGATGTCCGACATCGTTATCCATAACAACACCATTTATTACACGGCAGTGCCGGAAAATCTGGACGCGAATGCAAAAGACCAGACCGCAGAAACGCTGGCCATTATCGATGCTGCGCTAACGGAAGCGGGCTCGGATAAGAGCAAAATTCTCGATGCCACACTGTTTCTGGTCAATAAAGAAGATTTCCCGGCGATGAATGAAGCCTGGGATGCCTGGGTATCACCGGGCAATGCACCGGTACGCTGCACGGTTCAGGCTAACCTGATGAATCCGAAATATAAAATTGAAATCAAGATCATTGCCGCACGCTAAGCACTGATCAGCAGACATAAAAAAACCTCCCGCGGGAGGTTTTTCATTTTCAGCACGTCGCTGTTTTAGATCTTTGCACCGGCGACCGCTTCTTTCGCCAGCTGAGTAATGCGTGCGTAATCACCGCTTTCCAGCGCATCGGCTGGCACCAGCCATGAACCACCGATACACAGCACGCTTTTCAGCGCCAGGTAATCACGGTAGTTCGCCGGCGAAATCCCGCCAGTCGGGCAGAAACGCACCTGCGGGAACGGACCGGCAATCGCCTGCAACGCTTTCACGCCGCCATTGGCCTCAGCCGGGAAGAACTTAAATTCGCGCAGACCAGCATCCAGACCCATCATCAGTTCGGATACCGTACAAATCCCCGGGATTAAAGGAATAGAACCGGCATTGGCTGCTTTCAGCAAAGCATCAGTCAGGCCAGGGCTAATCGCAAACTGGGCACCCGCCTCGGTCACTTCAGCCAGTTGCTCTGGATTGAGTACCGTACCTGCGCCAATGATAGCGTCCGGCACTTCTTGAGCAATGGCACGGATCGCATCCATCGCGCATGGGGTGCGCAACGTCACTTCCAGCACACGGACGCCACCCGCAACCAGCGCTTTAGCCAGCGGAACCGCATGCTCCAGTTTGTTGATAACAATCACAGGAACAACCGGCCCTGAGGTCAGAATTTGTTCCGCGCTTGTTTTCCAGTTTTTCATCTTGTTCTCCATTCATGCCCGCAGGCACCGTTGTGATTGATGGCGCGCCCCTGCCACAGGGACCAGCAGAATTTAAACCCTGCCAGTAACCGACCACACCCGATTGGACGATACTACTCTCCCCGTCATACTTGAAGCCGCAGCGGCGTTGGCTGCGCTTGTTCACCCGAATCACTGACTCATGTCAGCTCATCGGGACTCACACACTTGCCGCCTTGCTGCAACTCCAATTATTTTGGGGAGTAATGACTCAATAAATTATTCGTTACTCGAACTCGTTCCAGGAACGGCCGTCGCGGGTGATCATCGCCACGGAAGCCACCGGCCCCCATGTCCCGGACTGATACGGTTTTGGTGCTTCGCTTTCCGCAGCCCATGCGTTCATGATGGAATCGACCCATTTCCAGGCTTCTTCCACTTCGTCACGACGGACGAACAGCGCCTGAATTCCACGCATGGTTTCCAGCAGCAGACGCTCGTAAGCATCAGCAATATGCTGTTCATTGAAGGTTTCAGTAAAGCTCAGATCCAGCTTGGTGGTTTGGAGACGGTGTTTGTGCTCAAGACCCGGCACTTTGTTCAGCACTTCGATCTCGATACCTTCGTCCGGTTGCAGACGAATAGTCAGTTTGTTCTGCGGCAACTGCTGGTAAGAATCACGGAACAGGTTCAGCGCCGGGTTTTTGAAATACACCACGACCTCAGAACATTTGCTCGGCAGACGCTTACCGGTGCGCAGGTAGAATGGCACGCCCGCCCACTGCCAGTTGTCGATATCCACACGGATAGACACGAAAGTTTCGGTGCTGCTGGTTTTTTTCGCACCTTCTTCTTCCAGATAGCCAGGGACTTTTTTGCCCTGCACGAAGCCGGCTGTGTACTGGCCGCGCACGGTGTTTTCACGCACGTTTGACTGGTCGATACGACGCAGTGAGCGCAGCACTTTCACTTTTTCGTCACGGATACGGTCGGTGCTCAGATCAGCCGGAGGTGACATGGCGATCATGGTCAGAATTTGCAGCAAGTGGTTCTGGATCATGTCGCGCATCTGACCCGCGTCATCAAAGTAACCCCAGCGGCCTTCGATACCGACTTCTTCAGCGACCGTGATCTGCACATGATCAATGGTGCGGTTATCCCAGTTGCTGGCAAACAGATTGTTAGCGAAACGCAGTGCCAGCAGATTCAGTACCGTTTCTTTACCCAGATAGTGGTCGATACGGTAAACCTGGGACTCAGCGAAGTATTCCGCGACTTGATCGTTGATAACCTGAGAAGACTCCAGAGAGTGTCCCAGTGGTTTCTCCATCACGACGCGCGCAGGTTCTTTGTTCAGCCCTGCTTCGCCCAGACCGCGGCAAATCGCACCGAAGTGGCCTGGCGCAATCGCAAAGTAGTTAATGGTGGCGCGATTTTGCTGGTCAAGCATTTTGCCCAGCACTTTGAAATGCTTCACATCGTTGACATCAAGGTTACAGAAATCAAGACGGGCGCTGAGCTTATCCCACAGTTCCGGATCAATTTTTTCTTTCATGAAGGTGGTCAGTGCTTCTTTGACCACTTCGGTATAGGCCGCTTTGTCCCATTCCGCACGTCCGACACCGATGATGCGGGTGTCCGGGTGAATGTGACCCGCTTTCTCTAACTGATACAGGGAAGGCAACAGCTTACGGCGCGCAAGATCGCCCTTTGCACCGAAAATTACCAGATCACACGCCTGGGCTGTCTGAGTTACCGCCATGTTCTTCTCCTCAATGCAGGAATACCTAACATATTTCTGGTTGCTGTGCGTGAGCCGCAACTCGAATTATCTCGGGTACATATTGTAATTTTATTTCAGCAACAATGTACTCTGATTGCCCGTGAGCCGTAAACCATGTTCTGACAGGGGGATAACTCTGCGGAAAAGCTTGTTTTTATCATAAATGTCTCAGCGGATAGTAAAACCCACCACATTCTGTAATTTTATGACAAAACTGAACAGAATTTACCATACTGAAAGTTAGATCCCGGTCAAACTCTGACAAAAAAAGCGTTTTTTCGCCTGACTGACGCTGCCAACAGCATTAAGCGCGTAGTATATTTTCATCAAATCAACACGATTTCCTCTTTTCAAAGAAATCGTTGAAACCTATGAGTGTCATGCTTATGAATACGTTGGAAAAAATCCAGACCCACCTTGACATTCTGAGCAAGTCAGAACGCAAAGTCGCCGAAGTGATCCTGGCATCCCCACACATTGCAATCCACTCCAGTATTGCCACTCTCGCCCGCATGGCGGACGTCAGTGAACCTACTGTAAACCGTTTTTGCCGTCGCCTCGACACAAAAGGGTTTCCAGATTTTAAATTACATCTGGCACAAAGTCTGGCAAACGGCACACCTTATGTGAACCGTAACGTGGATGAAAGCGACAGCGTCAGCGCTTACACCAGCAAAATTTTCGAATCCGCTATGGCCAGCCTCGATCAGGTGAAAAATACTCTCGATATCGCTGCCATCAACCGCGCAGTCGATTTACTCACCCAGGCGAAAAAGATTTCTTTCTTTGGGCTGGGCGCATCGGCCGCAGTGGCGCATGATGCCATGAACAAATTCTTCCGCTTTAACATTCCCGTGGTGTATTTCGATGACATCGTCATGCAGCGCATGAGTTGCATGAATTCCAGCGAAGGCGATGTGGTAGTGTTGATTTCCCACACCGGCCGCACCAAAAATCTGGTCGAGCTGGCGCAACTTGCCCGCGAAAACGACGCTACGGTCATTGCCATCACGTCCTTTAATACGCCACTGGCGCATGAGGCCACGCTGGCTCTGTTACTGGATGTTCCGGAAGATACCGACGTTTATATGCCGATGGTTTCTCGAATCGCTCAGTTGACGTTGATTGATGTGCTGGCTACCGGGTTTACGCTGCGTCGTGGTGCAAAATTCAGAGATAACCTGAAGCGGGTCAAAGAAGCGTTGAAAGAATCGCGCTTTGATAAGGGAATGGTTGTCCCTAACCTGCCGGAGTAAGCTCGTCATGCGAGTCGGCACATCAAATCATTCATAGAATATATGAACAAATCATCATTGATTTAATAGGGAGTCTGGCGGGAAATCTACGCGCAAAGTGCGCAGGGTAAATGTCAGACATGAGGTCAGCGGGTCACACAGGTGAAACCCTTTTGTATTACAATTACACCTAAACCCAATGTGGGCTCGCTGTTTTTTTGCATTACCATGTTTCATCAGTTAACGGAGTTAGGCATGTCCAGAAGGCTCAGAAGAACGAAGATTGTTACCACGCTCGGCCCTGCAACTGACCGCGACAATAATCTTGAGAAGATCATTGCTGCTGGTGCGAACGTTGTGCGTATGAATTTCTCCCACGGAACCGCTGAAGATCACATTCTTCGCGCTAACAAAGTGCGTGAAATAGCCGCGCGTCTCGGCCGCCACGTCGCGATTCTTGGCGATCTGCAAGGTCCGAAAATCCGTGTATCGACCTTCAAAGAAGGTAAAGTTTTCCTCAATATCGGTGACAAATTCCTGCTCGATGCCAACATGAGCAAGGGTGAAGGCGATAAAGAAAAAGTCGGCATCGACTATAAAGGTCTCCCAGCTGATGTGGTGCCGGGTGATATTCTGTTACTTGATGACGGCCGTGTGCAGCTAAAAGTACTCGAAGTTCAGGGCATGAAAGTGTTCACGGAAGTGACCGTGGGCGGCCCGCTGTCTAACAATAAAGGCATCAATAAGCTGGGCGGAGGTCTTTCTGCCGAAGCGCTGACTGAGAAAGATAAAGCAGACATTATTACTGCGGCCAAAATGGACGTAGATTATCTGGCAGTTTCATTCCCACGCACCGGCGAAGATCTTAACTACGCGCGCCGTCTGGCACGCGATGCAGGCTGTAATGCGCAAATCGTGTCTAAAGTCGAACGCGCTGAAGCGGTAGCGTCAGATGAAGCAATGGATGACATCATTCTGGCATCCGATGTCGTGATGGTGGCCCGCGGTGACCTGGGTGTTGAAATCGGCGATCCTGAGCTGGTGGGTATCCAGAAAAAACTGATCCGTCGTGCACGTCAGCTGAACCGCGCGGTGATCACTGCGACCCAGATGATGGAATCGATGATCACTAACCCGATGCCAACCCGTGCAGAAGTGATGGACGTAGCGAACGCCGTGCTCGATGGCACAGATGCGGTCATGCTGTCAGCGGAAACGGCTGCGGGTCAATATCCTGCTGAAACTGTGGCAGCCATGGCGCGCGTATGTCTGGGCGCAGAAAAAATCCCAAGCATTAACGTTTCCAAACACCGCCTGGACGTGGAATTCGATAACATCGAAGAAGCCATTGCAATGTCCGCCATGTACGCGGCAAACCACCTGAAAGGGGTCACGGCGATCATTTCCATGACCGAGTCCGGGCGTACCGCGCTGATGTTGTCACGTATCAGCTCCGGCCTGCCGATCTTTGCCATGTCGCGCCACGAACACACACTGAATCTGACCGCGATTTACCGCGGCGTTACCCCTGTCTTCTTCGACAGCGCAAATGACGGCGTAGCGGGCGCACAGGATGCCGTGAACTTACTGCGTGATAAAGGTTACCTTTTGTCAGGCGATCTGGTGATCATCACCCAGGGTGATGTCATGAGTACCGTCGGTACCACCAATACCAGCCGCATACTGCGTGTAGAATAATGGTGAAATGTAATAAGATATAAACATATGGCCGACCATCGTGATCGGCCTTTTTTATTTTCGTCCTGCCCCTGAATCTATTACTCCCTCCTGCTGGTCAGTCAACAGTCTTAATTTGATCATTATTTTGCCATTCGTTTGAAATAATCGGGTTCCCTGCATAAAACATTGCGTGATGAAAATTCATTACACCTACAAACATTGCGCTTAAATATAACTTTTTATCGCAAGACAACCGTTCTTTTAAGTCAGCAAACGTATAACAAATACAGATTCATCTCATAGGAATGTGTACTCCGTACTTATCCTTCAGAAATTTATGTGACATGCATCACATTAAACAATCAAAAAGTTCTGTTATGGGCAAATGTTCAATGTCGTTATTGAATGATAATGATTTGCATTTATAATGATTCTCAATCGTTAAAACCTTGTATAAGTCCGCACTAAGGAATTCAAACAAGACATATCACTGTTTATTTTTTATAACATAAAATATTTAACCATACACTTTACAGGCATGGCCATCAGCCCTGCCTGCTGATGCTTACGTTCACTGCTAAATCCTGACTTTATCCGGGTGGCCGCCCCACGCCTGCTGAGGATGAAAAGGACTAACCAAAAGGATCCAGAATGAGCCAGATAAATAACTGGGAATTAATGCAATCCGGCACTCAAGACCTGACAATCACTCAGGCGAATATAAGCAAAAATAAAGGTTATATTTTTAACCAGAACAGCACTTCTGAATGGCAGACACTGATTGAGCAAGGCCTCGAATTAATTAAATCCCATATTAACCATACTGAGAAACCTTTTTCCGGCGTTTCTCCGGCTGAATTAGCCGAGCAATTTCGCCATATTGACCTGACCAAACCTTTAGACGGAACGCGGCTGGCGCTGGAAGAACTGGATGATTTATATCTTCAGCACGCGGTCTATTTCCACCATCCGAAATACCTCGCGCATCTCAACTGTCCGACCGTAGTACCTTCCCAACTGGCGGAACTGTTTATCAGCGCCATCAACTCCTCTGTGGATACCTGGGATCAGAGCGCAGGCGGCACACTCATCGAGCAAAAAGTTATTGACTGGACACTCGCCCGGATCTGTTTTGGCGCACAGTCAGATGGTATTTTCACCAGCGGCGGTACGCAGTCTAATCTGATGGCAATGCTGCTGGCACGAGACAGTCATTGCAAACGCACCCGCCCGCAGCACAGCATCAAGTACCAGGGGCTGCCGCCGGAAGCCAACCGCTGGCGTATTTTCAGTTCACAGGTCAGTCATTTCAGTATTCAGAAATCCGCTGCCCTGCTCGGCCTGGGTTATGACGCCGTGGTGCCAGTCGCCTGCGACAGCGCTTTCCGTATGGATATTGCCGCGCTCCGTCAGGAAATTGAGCGCTGCCACACTGAAGGGTTGATTCCAATTGCGGTCGTGGCAACCGCCGGTACGACTGACTTTGGCAGCATTGACCCGCTGAATGAGATCGCTGAAATCTGCCGCCAGGAAAAAATCTGGATGCATGCTGATGCCGCATACGGCTGCGGTTTGCTGGTTTCACCTCAGCATCGCCAGCGCATTGAAGGGATCCATCTGGCCGATTCCGTTACCGTGGATTATCACAAATCCTTCTTCCAGCCGGTGAGCTGCAGCGCATTCCTGGTTAACGATCACAGCCATCTGGAGCACGTCACGCACCACGCTGAATACCTGAATCCGCTGAGTGCGAAACTGGAAGGCACGCCAAATCTGGTGAACAAAAGTATCCAGACCACCAAACGTTTTGATGCCCTCAAAATGTGGCTGACGTTGCGCATTATGGGTCAACAAGCACTGGGGGAATCATTTGATGTGCTGCTGGCACGCGCAACAGAAACGCATCAGATGATGGAACAAAATCCGAATATCGAAGTGCTGCATAAACCGGAACTGAGCACGCTGGTATTCCGTTTTGTGCCGCGTATCTCCATGAGTCATGAACAGATTGACGAAATCAATGCCGGGATCCGCAAGGCCATTTTCCGCGACGGCAGCGCCGTTATCGCCGGTACCAAAGTGCATCAGCGTCAGTATCTGAAATTCACCTTACTGAACCCCACCACCACCAGGGAAGACGTTGCCGATGTGCTCAGCCTGATCACGCATTACGGCAAAGAACTGACTGCCAGCGCGCTGAGCGCCGCGAAAAACCGGTAAAAGGAGCCGCACCATGAATATCCATTCAAACGACCAAACGTATGATTTCATCGCCGTGGGCATCGGCCCGTTTAACCTCGGGCTGGCCTGTCTGACTGAACCAGTGAAAGAACTGAACGGTCTGTTTTTAGACCAGAATGACAGCTTCGACTGGCACACCGGTATGATGCTGGAAAGCGCGCATTTACAGACGCCGTTCATGGCAGATCTGGTGACTCTCGCCGATCCGACCAGCCCTTACAGCTTCCTGAATTACCTGAAATTACAGGGGAAACTTTACTCGTTCTACATCCGTGAAGACTTCTTCATGATGCGTAAAGAGTTCAATCAGTATTGCCAGTGGGCATGCAGCCAACTGACCAGCCTGCAATTCTCCACGCGCGTGGAACTGGTCACCTGGGATGCCGTGCAGGAATGCTATCTGGTTGAAACGCGCTCAACCAAAAGCGGCGAAAAGCAGATCTACCGCACCAAAAGGCTGGTTCTCGGCACAGGACCGTCGCCGTGGATACCCGCCTGTGCGCGGGATGCCGGCAGGAACGTGCATCATTCCTCGGCCTATTTGCCGAACAAAGAGCAGGTACAGAATTCGAAATCCATTACCGTGGTCGGCAGCGGCCAGAGTGCCGCAGAAATTTACTATGACCTGCTCTCTGATATCGATAAGCACGATTACCACCTGACCTGGGTGACCCGCGCTCCGCGTTTCTACCCGCTGGAATACAGCAAACTGACGCTGGAAATGACCTCACCGGAATACATCGATTATTTCCACGCGCTGCCAATGAGCAAGCGCGATCAGCTCAATCGTGAACAAAAATGCCTGTATAAGGGCATTAACATCAGTCTGATCAACGACATTTACGATCTGATGTACGTTAAACGTCTCGACGGCCCGCTGAATGTCGATTTGTATACACATTCGGAACTGAAAGCACTGACCCGCAGCCGCAGCGGCGAACTGGAAATGACCCTGCTCCACCACGAACAACAACAGGAATACCGACACCGCACGGAATCCGTGATCCTCGCAACGGGTTACGGCTATCAGCCACCGCAGTTTGTTGAAGGCATTTACAACCGTATTCAGTGGGATGACGCGGGCCGTTACGCCGTCAACCGCAATTACAGCATCGATGCGCACAACCAGATTTTCGTACAAAACGCCGAGCTGCATACGCACGGCTTCGTCACTCCGGATCTGGGCATGGCGTGCTACCGCAACAGCACCATAATCCGCGAGATGCTCGGCAGTGAAGTGTATCCGCTGGAGAAATCCATCGCCTTCCAGACCTTTGGGGCCCGCATCCCTGGCGCAAACTAACGGAGAATTTACCCATGTCTGATGCCATTTCAACCGCCGTATTCTCCTGCCAGCGCGACGCAGGAAAACTGTCTTTACGCCCGCTGGCGCTGGAGAAAGATGCCGCCGTTTTACATGACTGGATGACGCAGCCCTACGCACATTTCTGGGGAATGCAGAACAGTACCCTCGCAGAAGTCGACAGCTTCTATCGCAACCTGACTCACGGTAAACCGCTGGCGGCGTTGATGGGCGAAATAGACGGTCAGCCGCAATTTCTCATCGAATGCTATCCGGTTCAGGATGACCCGTTGCATGAACATTACGACGTCCGGCCCGGCGATATGGGCATGCATATTCTGCTGTCACCGGCCGAAAAACCGGTGTCAGGCTTCAGCTGGCAGGTGTTCTCGGCCGTGATGGAATACCTGTTCAGCCAGCCCGAAGTCCGCCGCGTAGTGGTCGAGCCGGATGTTCGTAACGAAAAGATTCACAAGCTGAATAAGCGCGCCGGTTTCCGCTATCAGAAACAAATTCAACTGACACACAAAACTGCATGGCTGGCATTTTGCCAGCGTGAAGATTTTTTTCAGGCAAGCCAGAAGGAAAAACACACCATGACTCCTGCAAATCTGCAAACCGGTGAGCACCTGCAACCGGAAATCTGGGCAAAAGCGAATGCCCTGCTGCTGCGAAAATGCCTGGCGGAACTGACCCATGAACGTCTGCTCGCGCCGCAGGCGTTGAAAACGACCGGCACCTGGACTGACTATCAGCTGGCAGTACCGGCCTCGGAAATAGAATATCGTTTCCGTGCCCGCCAGTTGCCTCTGAATGACTGGATGATTGATCTCGACAGCATTCAGCGCCTGGATAATTTTATCCCGCAGCCGTTGGACGCGGTTAAATTTATCATTGAATTCGCCGAGCAAATTGGTATTTCCCAGGCCATGCTGCCGACCTATCTGGAAGAAATCAGCAGCACGCTTTACAGCAGTGCCTACAAACTGGCAAACAATCACACCACAGCGAAACAACTGTCGCAGGCCGATTTCCAGACCGTCGAAACCAGCATGACCGAAGGCCATCCGAGCTTTATCGCCAACAACGGCCGTATCGGTTTTGATGCCGGTGATTATGTCCGTTACGCGCCGGAAGCGGCCAATCCACTGCAACTGGTCTGGGTGGCGGTTCATCATGACAAAGCACATTTCGCCAGTGTCGAAGGTTTACCGTATGAAAAACTGATCGCGGAAGAACTGGGTGAAGCGCAGATTTGTGCTTTCACGCAAAAGCTGGTTGATAAAGATGTCGACCCGAAAAATTACTACTTCATGCCGGTACATCCGTGGCAGTGGCAGAACAAATTACTGACCGTCTTCGCACCGGATATCGCCCGTCAGTTTCTGATTTATCTCGGTGAAGGTGATGATAACTATCTGGCACAACAGTCAATCCGCACCTTCTACAATGCCAGCCGTCCGAAAGGACGTTACGTTAAAACGGCGCTGTCGATCCTGAACATGGGCTTTATGCGCGGGCTTTCACCTTACTATATGGCGACCACACCGGGCATTAATGAATGGCTGGCGGATCTGGTCGAAAACGATGCGTATTTGCAATCCACCGGTTTCAGCATTTTGCAGGAAGTCGCGTCACTCGGTTACCACAATCACTATTTCGAACAAGCCATCAAAGGCGACAGCGCGTACAAGAAAATGTTTGCGGCGTTGTGGCGCGAAAATCCGGTCGCTTTGTTGCAGCCAAATCAGCGTCTGATGACCATGGCCGCCCTGCTGCACACCGATAAACACGGCGATGCACTGATTATCGAGATGATCAAATCATCCGGTCTGGCCACCGGCGACTGGCTTAAACGCTACATGCACGCCTATCTCAGCCCGCTGCTACACTGCTTTTATCAGTACGACCTGGTGTTTATGCCGCATGGCGAAAACCTGATCCTGCGGTTCGAAAACAATATTCCGGTGAATGCTTTCATGAAGGATATCGCCGAGGAAATTGCGGTGATGAACCCCGACGCCAGCCTGCCGGAAAAAGCCAAACGTCTGGCGGTGGACGTACCGGAAAATCTTAAAATTTTGTCGATTTTCACTGACGTCTTTGCCGGGGTATTCCGCTTTATCGCCCGTATTCTGGAAGAACATGGCAATTATCCTGCCGGGCAGTTCTGGCAGGTGGTAGCCGAAGTGGTACGCGACTATCAGATTCAGTATCCGGAACTGTCGGAGAAATTTGCCCGTTATGACATGTTTGGCGCCGAGTTTACGCACTCATGCCTGAACCGTCTGCAACTGGCGAATAATCAGCAGATGATCAACCTGTCAGATCCGGCGCAGAACCTGAAATTCGCCGGCACGCTGGAAAACCCGATTGCGGCCTATGCTAACCGCTACTGAAAACCCGGTTTAATCTGATGAAGCTTTAATGCCATGAATAGTAGCGCGGCTTTCACAGGCCGCGCTTTTTCGATTTTAAGACCCGGAGAATTAAGGTTATGTCGTCCGTTTCCGAACCCGCTTCGCGGCTGAATTTCCGCCAGTGGCTGTTCCCGCTGTCACTGGTGCTATTCGAGTTCGCCACCTATATTGCCCACGATATGATCCAGCCGGGTATGCTGCAGGTGATCAGTGATTTCAGCGCAAGTGCCGACTGGGTTTCAACCTCGCTAACCGCTTATTTGTGCGGCGGTATTTTGCTGCAATGGTTGCTCGGGCCGCTTTCCGACCGCCTTGGCCGCAGGCCGGTGCTGCTGACAGGCGTGGCCTTTTTCACCGTCACCTGTCTGCTGACGGTTTTCACCCGAAACATTGAACAGTTCATTCTGATGCGTTTTTTACAGGGGATGAGCCTGTGCTTTATCGGCGCGGTAGGTTATGCCGCCATTCAGGAAGCGTTCAGTGAAACAATGAGCGTTAAACTGATGGCGCTGATGGCGAACATCACGTTGATCGCTCCCCTGCTCGGGCCGCTGGCTGGCGCGGCGTTTATTCATTACGCACCATGGAAAGCCATGTTTGCGTTGTTCTCACTGGTCTCTGCATTCTCATTCTGGGGTCTGTGGCGCAGTATGCCGGAAACCGCCAGCGGTCGCGGGGAGCGTTTTTCAATGCGCAGGCTACTGACCGATTACCGCGAAGTTTTCACCAACAAAGGCGTGGTGCTCGGTTCGCTGTCTATCGGGTTAATCACCCTGCCGTTGCTGGCATGGGTGGCGCAGTCGCCGGTATTACTGATTCAGGATGGCGGAATGACGCCGCTACAGTACGGATGGTGGCAAGTGCCGGTATTTACCGGATTGATTATCGGTAACATCACGCTCAGCAAACTCAGTGGCAAAGTGAATATCCGCACGCCTGTCTGGCTCGGTCTCGCGCCGATAGTTCTCGGTCTGGCAGTCAGTGCTTATGCCGCGCTGTTTATGGTACATGCCTGGGGCTGGATGATTGGCGGGCTGAGCCTCTATGCGCTGGGCTCGGGACTGGTAAATGCCGGGCTTTACCGCCTGACGCTGTTTTCCAGCCCGACCGGTAAAGGCACGGTCGCCGCTGCACTTGGGCTGCTCACCATTGTGGTTTTTGCGGCGGGTATAGAAGTGGCAAAGCAGTTGTATTTCGCACTGGGCAACGGCATTTTTATGCTGGCAGGCATGATTTCCGGTGTCACCGGCACATTGCTGATTGCAGTGTTTCTCAAACGTATCCCTGAAAAAGCATAAAAAAAAGCTGAGGTGCGAGCCTCAGCTTTTTCAAATCTTTTTACCGTTACTTTTTGGGATAAAGCTCTTTGCGTGAATAGGGCTCAGGCTCACCCGGTTTGCGGGTTTTAAGCAACTTGAGGATCCAGGTGTACTGTTCCGGATTCGGCCCGACCAGCACTTCCACTTCCTCATTCATCCGGCGCGCAATGCGGTTATCATCGGCAGTGGCCAGATCATCCATTGGCGGGCGCACATAAATATCGAGACGTTGTTCGTGGCCGTTATACACCGGAAACAACGGTATGATCGACGCACGGCACACTTTCATCAGGCGTCCTACCGCAGGCAATGTCGCCTTGTAGGTCGCGAAGAAATCGACGAACTCGCTGTGCTCAGCACCGTGATCCTGATCCGGCAGATAGTAGCCCCAGTATCCCTGACGCACCGAACTGATAAACGGCTTGATGCCATCATTACGCGCATGCATCCGGCCACCAAAACGACGGCGAACGGTATTCCACAGATAATCGGTCAGCGGGTTTTTCTGATTATGGAACATGGCGGCCATCGGATGTCCGTCAGCGGCCATCAGCATCGCCGGAATATCCACAGCCCATCCATGTGGCACCAGAAAAATCACATTTTTACCTTCGGCATGCATCTGATCGACAATTTCCTTGCCGTGCCAGTGAACGCGCTGCATGACTTTTTTGGGGTCACGGATCGCCAGCTCAGCCATCATCACCATGGATTGTGGCGCGGTGGCAAACATTTCATCGATGATATGTTCACGCTCCGCTTCAGAGGTTTCCGGCAGGCAGTACAGCAGATTAATTTGCGCACGACGACGTGCGCCTTTCGCAAACTTTCCGGCCAGACGGCCAAGACTGCCTAATATAGGGTCACGAACCTTTGCGGGCATATACGCCATTGCGGCCATCGCTCCGACGCCCAGCCAGACGCCCCAGTAACGCGGAAAATAGAAGGCTTTCTGAAACTGCGGAATAAATTCTACGGTAGATCGTTTTTCTTTTTCTGGCTGCATGCTCAGGCTCTTATGACAAATTCTGCCTTAATGATAAGTGCAGTGATTTATTTTGCAATAAATCACTGCTTAGGAACATTAAGCGCAAAAGGGGATCCTGAACGGTCAGTCCAGCTTCAGTTGAGGAACAACCTGACGAACGGTGGCCAGGTAAGTACTGCGATCTTTACCTGTCAGCCCTTCGGTGCGCGGCAGTTTAGCCGTCAGCGGATTCACAGCCAGCTGGTTAATCCACATTTCAAAGTGCAGATGCGGGCCGGTTGAGCGACCAGTATTGCCGGAAAGCGCGATGCGATCCCCCCGTTTCACTTTCTGACCGGGTTTCACCAACAGTTTACGCAGATGCATATAACGGGTCATGTACTGACGACCATGACGAATGGCCACATAGTTACCCGCAGCGCCGCCGTTCTTGGCAACGACCACTTCGCCATCACCCACCGCCAGAACAGGCGTACCGACAGGTACGGCGAAATCGACGCCACGGTGCGGCGCAATACGCCCGGTCACCGGGTTCAGACGACGCGGATTGAAGTTAGACGAAACGCGGTACTGTTTGCCCGTCGGGAAGCGCAGAAAACCTTTCGCCAGCCCGCTGCCGGTACGGTCATAGAACTTACCGTCTTCGGCGCGCACGGCGTAGTAGTCTTTACCGCCAGTGCGCATACGCACTGCCTGCAATTCACTTTGCTCGTTCTTACCGTCCAGCACTTCATTGGACATCAGTACTGCAAAGTCGTCGCCTTTCTTCAATTTACGGAAATCGAGTTGCCATTGCAGCGCCTTAATGACAGCACTGACTTCAGCGCTGCTCAGCCCTGCCGCTTTGGCACTGGTGACAAAACTGCCGTTCAGCGTCCCTTTCAATACGGAGTCTTTCCATTCCCCTTTCAGGGTTTCCAGAGACGATTTGAAGGTATTGCCGGAACGGTCAAAGGTATAGGTTTCGCGACGTGATTTTTCCCACGTCAAACGCTGTAAATCCCCGGCATCGTTAAGTGTCCAGGAAATCTGCTGGCCGATTTTCAGGTTACGTAAATCACGGTTGGCGTCAGAAAGCGCAGCAATTTCCGACATATCAATGCCGTACTGATTCAGAATGCTGCTGAGGGTATCGCCGGTAGAAACCACATACTCATGCACGCCCGCTTCATTGACAGTTTTATCGTCAAGATCATCTTGCGGAATGTCATCATCAGCGGGGGGAGACTGGTCGATAGGTTCGCTGGCTTCGGGAAGCAGTGAACGCAGTTGCTGATTATCAAGTGTGATATTTTTAACCAGCGGTCGGGTATCAGAAAGGTCATTGTCCGGGTGGTAAGCTAACGGTTTCCATACGGCCACAGCCAGTGTGACGACGGTAAGAGACCCCAGCATAATGCGATGGGGCCGTGGAAGGTTGCTATACGCCAGAGCGATAGATCGGGCTATCAGCTGCACTTAAATTCTGTCCTTTTAGCTTACTTCAGGCAGCTCAGGTACTGGTTCGTCAGCTGTGACAAAAAGTTCACATAGCTGTCCGCACCCAGTGCAATGCTGCTCCCCAGAGGATCCAATGTGCCCATACGCACTTTTGTTCCCTGGGCAACAGCCGTTATGACGCCGGCCTGAATTGTGGCTCAGCAAAAACGCAGGTCGCTTTTTGCTCAACCAACTGTGTTCGAATGAGATGTAATCGCTGTGCACCGGGTTGAATTTCGGGATTGATCGTAAAGTGACCAAGTGGCGAAAGGCCGAAGTGTTTTTCAAAGTAGCCATAGGCATCGTGAAAAACAAAATATCCCTTACCCTGAACAGGTTGCAGAATACTACCAAGGTTTTTGTCAGCTTTTGTCAAGGTGTCTTCAAAATGAGATAAATTTGCATCTAATTGTTGCTTTTTTTGCGGAACCAGCGCTACGAGCTTGTTATGGATCACAATAGCAGCCTCGCGGGCAATTTCCGGCGACAGCCAGACATGCATATTGTATTCGCCATGATGATGATCAGCGTCATCGTGATCATGGTCATGATCAGCCTCATGTTCGTCATCATCACTGCCCTTAATCAGCAGCTGTTTCACTGCCGGTAACGTCGCGATGGCCACCTGACGGTTCGGCGACAACTGCGCCGCAGATTTGGTCATGAAAGCTTCCATTTCCGGTCCCACCCACACCACCAGATCGGCGCTACGCATGCGTGCAATATCCGAAGGGCGTAAGGCGAAATCATGTGGAGATGTGCCGTCCGGCAGCAACACTTCCGTCGGCATAACGCCATCGGCAATGGCTGACGCGATAAAACCCAGCGGGCGTACGGAAGCCAGAACCACGGCCTGCGTGCTGAAAACCGCGCCTGAACTCAATATTGCGGCTGCCAGAAACATCCGTTTAACGCTTTTTTTCTGTATCATGCTGAGTGAACTCATCTTCAGGTTGGGGGAAAACTGGTTATTTTTAGCGAAACGCAATATTATAACATCCGATTTGTTCTGCAAGACCCTATGACATGCCCACATTAGCTACGCTCCAAAATATTTCAGTGACTTTCGGTTCGCGACGCGTGTTGTCCAACATCTCGCTAAGCCTGCAACCGGGGAAAATTCTGACCCTTCTCGGCCCGAATGGCGCAGGGAAATCCACATTAGTGCGCGTTGTGCTTGGCCTGATTGCGCCGACAGAAGGCACGATGACTTGCGAACCCGGTTTACGTATCGGCTATGTTCCGCAAAAAATTCATCTTGATCCCACCATGCCGCTGACCGTCAGCCGCTTTATGCGACTGAAACCCGGTGTGAAGAAAAGCGATATTCTGCCCGCGCTCAAACGCGTACAGGCTGCGCACCTGCTGGATCAACCGATGCAAAAACTCTCCGGCGGCGAAAATCAGCGTGTTTTACTGGCGCGTGCGTTAATGAACAGCCCGCAGTTACTGGTGCTCGATGAACCGACGCAAGGTGTTGACGTCAACGGACAACTGGCGCTGTACAACCTGATCGACAGCCTGCGCTGCGAATTGGGGTGCGCGGTGCTGATGGTGTCGCATGACTTGCATCTGGTGATGGCGAAAACGGACGAAGTGCTGTGCCTGAACCAGCACATCTGCTGTTCCGGCTCGCCGGAAGTGGTCTCTACGCATCCGGAATTTATTGCGATGTTCGGTAACCGTGGCGCCGAGCAACTGGCGATTTACCGTCACAACCACAACCATCGTCATGATTTAAAGGGAAAGATAATTTTGCGCAACACCGGAGGTCGTGACGCATGATCGCGCTGTTATTACCCGGCTGGCTGGCGGGTGTATTGCTGGCGATTGCCGCTGGCCCGCTGGGCTCGTTTGTCGTCTGGCGCCGCATGTCCTATTTTGGCGATACGCTGGCCCATGCCTCTCTGCTCGGCGTAGCGTTTGGCTTACTGCTTAATGTTAATCCTTTCTATACCGTTATCGCCGTCACGTTATTGCTGGCCGTGTTACTGGTGGTGCTCGAGCGGAAACCGCATCTGGCCGTCGATACCCTGCTCGGAATTATGGCGCACAGCGCCCTGTCACTCGGTCTGGTGGTGGTCAGCCTGATGTCCGGCGTACGTGTGGATCTGATGGCGTATTTGTTTGGTGATTTGCTGTCAGTGACCTACAGCGATATCTGGATGATTGGTGCTGGCGTAACGGTGGTGATTGCGGTGCTGTGCTGGCAATGGCGGGCATTGCTTTCCATGACCATCAGCCCGGAACTTGCTCATGTTGATGGCGTAAAACTGCAACGCACACGTATCGTCCTGATGCTGGTAACAGCGCTGACGATCGGTCTGGCGATGAAGTTCGTCGGCGCGCTGATCATCACCTCGTTGCTGATTATCCCCGCCGCGACAGCGCGACGCTTCGCTAAAACGCCTGAGCAAATGGCCTGCGTCGCGGTAGCGGTTGGCATCATTGCGGTGACCGGCGGCCTGACGTTCTCTGCATTCTATGATACGCCTGCTGGCCCTTCTGTCGTGCTGTGCGCTGCGGTGCTGTTTATGCTCAGCCTCAGTAAAAAACAGATTGCCTGACCGCAACGCCAGAAACAGAAACGGACGCCCTGAGCGTCCGTTTTTTATGCCTTTTCTTCCTGGCTTTTCTCCCGTGCCTCCCGCTCTTCCTGCGCTGCTTCCTGCCTTGCCTGCCGCCAGTGCAGCACCGGTGATACGGTTATGCCGTGGATCACCACGCTGGTGACAATCACCGTGAACGCGATGTTGGTCATATAGTTGGCGTCCGCGCCATGCAATCCGTGCGTCCAGGCGTAAGCGATATAGTTCATACTGCCGATACCGCGAATACCAAACCAGCCAATCATCAGCCGCCTGCCCTTGGGCACGTGTACGCCTATTGTCGTGATATAAACAGCCAGAGGACGGATGACGATAAACAGCAGCGCAGCGATCAACAGCCCCATCGGCTCCCAGTGTTCCGCCAGCGTTATCCCGAGCACCATGACAATCCCGGCGGCAAAAATCCGCTCAATGGTATCGCCAAATGACAGTGCATCACCCACCATCAGTCCGATCGAATTGCGCGGCATTTCAGCTTGCATCGAATGACGCTGGTGTGGATTGACCATGCCTTCAGCGGGTGGCGGGCGCGACCCGTCCGTCAGATCCTCCGGCGGATGCAAAGAGACCACGCGCACTTCCGCGCTGCGCAACCCGACACCGGCGGCAAAGGCTGCAAGGAAACCGGAAGCATCAAGAGATTGTGCGGCCGCGTAACTGAGCGCAATCAGTGACAACGCCAGAAAATCACTCGGTGCGACCGTACGCTGACGGCTGTGAAAACGCGTCGCACTTAGCCCGACCAGTTTCCCCATCGCGAAGCCAATTGCCAGCCCGCCGAGCAATGCCCAGATCACATCGCGCCATGCCCAGTGCCACAATTCTTGTGAAGATAATCCTTCATGCGCGGTAAACAACATCAGCGCCAGCATCAGGATGGGCAGCGCGGAACCATCATTCATCCCCGCCTCGCTGGAAAGTGCAACCCTGAGTCCGTCATCATCATTGGCATCATTCACTGCAATCATGCTGGCCAGCACCGGATCCGTCGGCGCAATGATGGCACCCAACGCAAGAGCCAGTGGCCATGAAATACCTGTAATGTAATGGGCAATAGCCGCGACGCACAGGACGGTCAGTAACATGGCAGGAAAAGCCAGTAACACACCGACGCGCCAGCTTTGTGCGCGAAAGGGCAACCGGAGTTTCAGTCCGGTAATAAATAATGACGCCGCCATGGCGATTTCAGTGAAATGTGCGGTGAGGGTGGAATACGCCACCAGATCGATATGCAGTAAATCCAAAACCCAGGGACCGCAGACGATCCCTGCGGCCAGATATAAACCAAACGTCGTCACCGGACCGCGGGAAATCCACCCCGATGCGAGTGACATAATCAATAGCAGTCCTCCGACCGCCGCTGTCCAACCTAAAAATCCCATGTCTATCCCATACTAAATATCAATCTATTAAGCATAGTACATGTATGCAGATGAATGATTTTTCAGATAAATAACATCAGGCACAAATGGCGCGGTGTATTCTTAGCCGGTAGGCTAAAATTGATTTTTATCCGGGAAAAGACGAGTCATAAAATGATTAAATACAGTGTGCTGTATCCAAATATCGAAAACGGAACCTTTGATCATGATTATTATCGTGATGTGCATTTACCGCTGATCAAACGCCGCATGGGCGAGTTTTGCCATTCTTACGCTATTGATAAAATGCCTGAGGGCGCTCCGGCTGAGTCGCCATTCATCGCCGCCTGCCATATCTATTGCAACTCAATGGAAGATTTTGAAAAAGGCATGAAAGACAATGCGGCAGATTTTGTCGCTGACGTGGCAAACTTCACCAATATCGAACCCGTGAAGATGATTTTCGACGTCGTTGTCTGAGCCATTCACCCTGCCCTGAAGGTAAAAAAGGCGATTAACCCGTCAGGTTAGCCGCCTTTTTTATTGTCGTGTGGACGCTGTATAAAACCCTGCCAGCGCCATTATTTCATCAGTAACTTTTTGATTGGCGCACTCGGCTCGCGCCTGATGGTATGCAAAAACTCCTGCGCCTTATCATTGACCGCATAATCGGCGGTGACGCCAAAATCCTGCACCATTGCCCACTTTTCAAACAGTGCTTCATCACTCTTACGCATAAACCACAGCATTCTGATTGCCGTTACCGCCACTTGTGGGATCTGCGTCACAGTGCCGTTGATCCACTTATTTAGCGTGCTGCGAGGCAGTCCCAACAGGATACACAACGCGGGCTGGTCGATATCCAGCCTCCGGACATAGTCCAGGAACTCATTTGCGTTATCTGCCATAAACTTATCTCCAATTTATATAACCCTGCTCATTGTACAGGAATCTCATAGAGATTCCATCCCGTCGCTATTCGCTACGAAAATTACTGGTTTTCAGTGTCACTGACACAAAAATTAGTGTCTGCTAGCTACAAACAAACAAGCTAAGTGAAACAAATTCATGTAGCGCTATAACTTTACGTTTCTTGACATAAGTCAAACGTTCGTTGAATGCGTGAAGCAAGTCACATTCACCGCATGTATGATTTTCGTAAAGAGACAAAAAGAGCGTTCTGATAATGCTTCTTATTTGTCGCTAACAGATACTTATTTCAATATCGGAAAAAACAAATGACTGCACAAGTTTCAGAACGAATTCAACATAGCGCCGCTGCAAATCGCAAAGTTAATCGCGAGAATAAGATCCTCACGAAGCCATTTGGAGTCTCTGCTGCTACGTTTTGCAGGATGCTTGCAGGGTCGTTACTGATGGTTAGTTCTGTAACTTTCATACAATCAGCCAGTGCGGCCTTCACATCGCAAGAAACGGATGCAGTTAATCAGTATCTTTCCGCACATCAGAGTTACCCAAATTACATAAAACAGGGAATTGAAAGCGCTACCAGTTTCCAGCAGGTACACGACTACCTGTTGAACAATACTTACTACAACGGAACCTCGACAGTTCCGGTAGACCAAATTTCGATGGCTGAGCCAATAAAAACAGAAACCGTGCCGTTAATTACTTTAACCCCCGCAGAACCCGCTAAAGATGGCGTTGTTATAAATGACCCTACCGGGAAC